>NZ_JBHTBQ010000006.1:0-227892 GCF_042664895.1 Iodobacter arcticus | reverse complement strand
TGCGGGCGTCCCGCTGGACCTTCCTTTCTTGCGCGGCCAAGAAACGAAGCCAAAGAAGGCCGCCCCAGCCAGCACGAAGGCCCCTCACTGCGGATAATCGCCTCGGCGACAAAGACTGCTCGCTCGCTGCCTCGCTACCCCTTTGCCGAAACCCCGAGCCGCTTATTCCTCGCTTCGGCGTGCTTCAAGGGGACTTTTAAGCCCCATGCCAAGAGCGGAGCACTTATGATTTTTGGCTGTTTGCTAATACAAAAGCAAACTAGTTAGCACACATGAAGTGTCACCTACCCTACGACAGCACTAGCAGCTGCTGCTCTATCATTTGTCGCAGAATTTTTTTGCTAACTTTGCCCACGCCGGTTTTAGGGAAGGCGTCGATAAACTCGATCCGGTCGGGGATTTTGTAAGCGGCGATGCCTAGTTTTCGTAGATAAGCATTCAGCTCCACCGCTCGCAGGCTGGCATCTCGGCGAATCACAAAGGCGCAGCTTTTTTCACCTAAAAAAGCATCCGGCATGGCCACAATCGCCACGTCGGCCACGCCCTGATGGGCCAGCAATAGATGCTCCACTTCTTCGGCAGAGATCTTTTCGCCGCCACGGTTAATCTGATCTTTTGCCCGGCCTTCCACCACCAGATAGCCCTCAGCGGTCTGCCTGACTAAATCGCCAGTACGGTAAAAACCATCGGCTGTAAAGCTACGGGCATTGTGCTCGGCAGCGCGGTAATAGCCATGAATGGTGTAAGGGCCGCGCGTCAGCAAATGCCCTACTTCGCCAATGGGCAAGGGCTGATCTTCATCATCTACCACGCAGATTTCATCGTCTGGCGAAATTGGCCTGCCTTGGGTGTGCAAGACCAACGCGTCGCTATCGTTGTAGCGCGTGTAATTCACAAGCCCCTCAGCCATGCCAAACACCTGCTGCAAGGTGCAGTCCAGCTCACGCACTAGGCGGGCAGCCATCTCGCTATTAAAACGAGCGCCACCGACCTGCACCACTTTCAGGCTGGATAAATCGGCTTGCAAGCTTGCTGCGGCATCCAGCCATATGGGCACCAAAGGCGGCACCAAGGCGCTGATCGAAACGCGCTCTGCGGCAATCAGCGGGAAAACATGATCAGGGCTGGAATTGCTGCTCAGCACCACCGTGCCACCCGCGTAGAAAACGCCTAAGGAGCCGGGCGAGCTCAGTGCAAAATTATGCCCAGCTGGCAATACGCAGAGGTAAACGCTTTCCGGGCTAAGCTGGCAGATTTCTGCGCTGCCCCGCAGGCTGTAAATATAATCGTCGTGAGTGCGCGGAATCAGCTTAGGCGTGCCCGTGCTGCCACCCGATAGCTGGAAAAACGCAACATCTGAAGCCTTAGGCGGCTCTGGCAGCGGGCCGGCAGCTAAATCATGCAAAGCCGTAAATGGCCCTGCATCACCCAGCACCAAAACATGCTGCAAGCTGGGCGACACGGCTTTTACTTCGCTGGCCAGATTGCGGTAATCAAAGCCGCCATGCTGATCGGCGATGATATAAGCCACCGCTTCGGCATGCTGGCAAAAATAGCTGATTTCTAATTTGCGATGTGCGGGCAGGGCAAAAATCGGCAAAGCGCCAATTCTAAACAGGGCAAAAATCACTGCAAAAAACTCGGCACAATTGGGCAGTTGCACCACCACCCTGTCTTTGGGCCCTATGCCCAGCGCGCTAAACCCCTTGGCAAGGTAATCTGCCTCTGCGGCCAGATCACGGTAGCTCCAGCGGGTTTGCCCGCTCACTACTGCCAGCCGCTCGCCATATTGCTCTACCCGCTCGTCCAGCAAGGCGCTAAAGGTTTGGCCACGCCAATAGCCTTTGCTGCGATATTCCGCTGCCATAGCTTCGGGCCATGGCGTGCAATGGGCTAAGAAATCGCTCATCGAACTACTCCTCCATGCACAAGAACCATGGCATTGAGCATGGTTTGAAACTTCGTCGAAGTTTCTGTCCGAGCACTTTGCGCTAAGAAATCGCTCATCGAACTACTCCTCCATGCACAAGAACCATGGCATTGAGCATGGTTTGAAACTTCGCCGAAGTCTCTGTCCGAGCACTTTGCGCTAAGAAATCACTCATCAAACCGCTCCGGCATGCACAAGGCCCATAGCATTGAGCATGGTGCGAAATTTAGCCGACGTTTCTGCCAGCTCGCTTTGCGGCGACGAATCGGCCACGATGCCGGCTCCGGCAAATAGGCGCAGGGATTTACCCAGCACTTCAGCGCAGCGAATCGTCACAACCCACTCACCATCACCGTTGGCATCGCACCAGCCCAGCATGCCGGTGTAAAAGCCGCGATCAAATGGCTCGATCTGCGAGATCAGATCTCGGGCGCTGCGCTTAGGATGGCCGCACACTGCCGGTGTAGGGTGCAGGGCAGAAGCCAGCATCAGCGACGTGGTGGCTTCATCAATCAGCTCGCCGCTGATTTCGGTGGATAAGTGCCACATCGTTTCGGTATGCAGCAGCACAGGCCGCTCCGGCACATTCAGTGTGCGGCAAAATGGCCGCAAACCGGCCGCAACCGCATCCACCACTACCGCGTGCTCGTGCAAATCTTTGGCCGACTGAAGCAGCGCCTCGCCACGCTCTCGATCAATTTTAGGATCGGGACTGCGGGCGGCAGAGCCTGCCAGCGGATTAGAAAACACCAACTTGCCCTGCTTGCGTACTAATAGCTCGGGGCTGGCACCAATCAAGATGCGCGGCGTGGCTTCCTCTTCTGCAGCGGCGGCAGAAAGGTTCACGGCAAAGGTGTAACCATGTGCATTGCGCTGCGCCAGCGTCACCAGTAATTTGGGAATATCTACCGCTTGCTCGGCGGTTAAATCCAGCGCACGGGCCAGCACAACCTTATCCAGATCTTTATTTTGCAAATGACTGACCGCCAGCGCCACGCCATCGGCATAAACTTGTGGCTCTGGCAGCGATTGAATGGTGCACGGCACGGCTTGCGGCTTAGGCTGCGCCAGACTTTGCGGCAAAGGCCCCGCCCGTAATACGCTGCGTGGGATGCTGAGGCAGGCTGGCTTTTGCCCATCAAAAGGAATCGCCCCCACCACCACCGGATCTAAATGCCCGGTGGCTTTAGCTTGCTTTAAAGCAAGGCTTACCGACTCATTTAGCGCTTCTAAGCTATCGGCCGTGGGCACGGTGGCGTAGTGGCCTTGCGCCAGCAAAGTTTGCCGGGAGCTGGCAAAAAATAAGGCTGAATCTGTTTGGTAGCCCGAGAGTAAATATTGAGCCTGCGTGCGCAATTCACCGCGAAAAAGATCGTTCATAAGCGAGTTCCTCTTGTTCAAAGTGGAATAGGCAAAGTAGTTAAAATCTATAAAACCATTCCTGCACTAGATTTCCTAATCACCACGAAATACCAGACCACGGAGCAAAATAGATTTAAATAAGCCAATAAAAACGAATGATAATGAGTATCATTAGCGAAGTTGGCGAGAGTATGTCATAAGCAAGATGAGTAAGCAATGCTCATGAAGTCACTCGATATTGGCTGTCTTTTATTGCAAGAAAAAGCCAAGAGATTGACAAATTAAAGAAGAAAAAAGCGCAGCCCCCTAAGGGAAGCTGCGCTTTTATAAAAATCAGCAGTCGCTGGCAAATAAGCGAGCATCACCTCATCAAAACGGGCTAGCCAGCTGAAAGCCTGTTGAGCTATAGATTTCTAGCAACCACGAAATACCAATCCCTGCCAGCAGCAGACCAATCACCAGCTTTAGCTTCACTTCAGGAATACTTTGCAAGCGCTTATGCAGCAACATAGCCAGCAGAGTCACAATGGCAATCCCCGTAAAAGCGCCGCCCAGCACGGCAGGCCAATCTCCGCTTATTGCCGCTACCGGAAAAACCACCAGCAAAATTTCAGTCGCTTCAATCACCGCGCTTTTAGTCATCACCAGAAAAACAAAGGGGGAAAACGCGAGGGGAATCAAAGATTCAGGCGTGATGCCTACTTTGCCCAAGGGGTTACTCACCCAGCGCGGCCGCTGATTAAGTATCTGCCTTTTAGCTGACTTAAAAGCCCAATACAGCCCCATGGCAGTGAGCAATAACGCCGCGATCAGCCTTAACCAATCCACAGGAATTGCCGTGTGCGCAGGCAATAGAAAAAACGCTGCAATAAATACCAGCAGATGACCAAAAATCACGGCAGAAATCGCCTCCCGTGGGTGCCCCGCCCGGATAATGGCGTAGGCAATCACCACCGTTTCAAAGAACTCCACTGATGTGCCGGTAAGGGCGGCAATAAAAGGCTGAAACATGGACAACTCCCAGATTTAGATCATAAGAAGTAGATCAATCAAAAAAACAAGCCCTTCACACCGTGATGCCATGCTTACAGTATCACTCAAAAAAACGCCCCTGCATCACAGAGGCACTTCGAGGTGGAATAGTTTGAAATAGCGTAATGCCCAATATTGAGAATAAATATCATTATTAATAATGCCATAGGCAAGCCCTGCCGTACAAGATTAATGTAAGTTTAATTAAGCCCGCACTAGGTGCAATTCATCATTCAAATTACTGAAAAATACAGACCTCAAGACGCAAAAAAACCGGCTGACTCATTGTCTGAACCAGCCGGTTTTGCGATAAAACGAATCAACCTAAGAGCAAGGCATCATCATCAATTTTCTCGCCGCGAGTTTTTTCAAACATCGCCAACAAATCGCCCACTTCCATGGTGTGGCGCTCGTCCCCTGCCACATCCAGCACCACTTGCCCCTGATGCAACATAATCGTGCGATGGCCATGATCAAGCGCTTGGCGCATGGAGTGCGTCACCATCAGCGCAGTTAAGTTGTTTTCTTTTACGATGCGGTTTGTCAGCTGCAACACAAAAGCCGCTGTTTTAGGGTCCAGCGCAGCGGTGTGCTCATCCAGCAACAGCAAACGGGATGGCTGTAAAGATGCCATCAACAGGCTTACCGCCTGCCTTTGCCCGCCGGAGAGCAAATCCATCCGGTCCCCCAGCCTGTTTTCCAAGCCCAGCTCTAAGGTCGCCAGCTTTTCACGGAAAATCGCCCGCTGCTCGTTTTTAACCGCCCGGCCAAAGCCGCGCTTTTTGCCGCGCTGCCAAGCCAAAGCCATGTTTTCTTCAATGCTCAGCCCTTCGCACGTGCCAGCCATCGGGTCTTGAAACACCCGCGCCACCATGCCAGCGCGCTGCCATGCCGACTGCCGTGTGACATCCTGCCCATCGATATGAATGCTGCCGCTATCCATTTGCAAATCGCCGGAAATCGCATTCAGAAAAGTCGATTTACCCGCACCATTGCTGCCGATCACGGTAATAAACTGGCCAGATTCAATGGTGAGCGATAGGCCACGTAAAACCAGATTTTCAATCGGTGTGCCGGGGTTAAAGGTTTTATATAAATCACGGACTTCCATCATGATTTTTTCCCCTTTTTACGAAACAACTTAGCCTTCAGCTTAGGCAACACCAGCGCCACACCAACCAGCACGGCCGTGATTAAGTTTAAATCCTGTGCCTTTAAGCCAATAAAATCGGCATTAAGCGCCAATGCAATCAGCAGGCGATACAGCAATGCACCCAGCACGGTCGCCAGCGTAATCACCCATAGGCTGCGCGATGGCAACAGCGTTTCACCGATAATCACCGCCGCCAAGCCCACCACAATCGTGCCCACGCCCATCGACACATCCGCACCGCCCTGCGTTTGCACATATAGCGCACCGGCAAAGGCAATCAGCGCATTCGATAAGGCCATGCCAATCAGAATCATTCGATCAGTAGCAATACCCTGAGCACGCGCCATTCGAGGATTAGCCCCAGTTGCACGCATCGCCAAGCCGGCTTGCGAGGCAAAAAACACATCGAGCCCTAGCTTGGCCAACACAATAATAACCGCCAACACCGCAGGCTGAACCAGCCAGCCCCGCTCAAATTGTTCACCAATAAAGGGTGAGAACACCGTTGGAGCGCCAATCAACGGTAAATTAGGCGCGCCCATAATGCGTAAATTAATCGAATACAGGCCAATCATCACCAAGATACTGGCAAGCAGCTGCAAGATATTTAACCGCACATTCAGCCACGCCGTTAGCCAGCCCGAGGCTGCCCCGGCCAATACAGCCATGGCACAGGCAAACCAAGGATCATGTCCGCCGGCAATTAAAGTGGCCGCCACCGCGCCACCCAGTGGGAAGCTGCCATCGGCAGTTAAATCGGGGAAATTCAGCAGGCGAAAAGAAATCAGCACCCCAAGCGCCACTAGCGCAAAGATCAAACCAATTTCCAATGCGCCCATTAAGGCAATGGGAGTCATAAGTATTCCAAGGGGTAAACGTCAAAAACATTCGCAAAAGATCTGTAGACACAGAGGGCCCAGAGTACACAGAGAAATACAAAGCTAGGCATTGTCTTTCTCTGTGCTCTCTGCGTTCTCATTTAGCTCTGTGTCTACAGACCTTTTTTGATTAATACAGAAGAGCTTACTTCACCACTTCTTTAGCTTCTTTTAGCAGTGCTGCAGACAGCGTTACACCTTGTTTCTTGGCAGCCGTGGTGTTGACCATCAGCTCTTGCTTAGAGCCTACTTCAGGTGCGATATCGCCGGCTTTTTCACCTTTCAGAATACGCACCACCATTTTGCCGGTTTGGCGGCCTAGGTCGTAGTAGCTCATGCCCATCGCCGCAATCGCGCCGCGTTTAACCAAGCTGGCGTCACCCGAGATCAAAGGAATCTGCGCTTGCTGAGCCACGCCCACTAAAGACTCGTAGCTAGACACCACGTTATTGTCGGTATTGGTGTAAATCGCATCCACCTTGCCCACTAAGCTTTTTGCCGCTGTAGAGATATCCACCGTGCGTGCTGCTGGTGCTTCTACCAGCGTCATGCCACGTTTAGCCAATTCGGCTTTTAATTCTTTAGCCACGATGGTGGAATTCACTTCCCCCGGGCTATACACCATACCGATACGCTTGGCTGTGGGTTTTACTTTGAGGATTAAATCGATCTGTGGGGATAATTGCAGCATATCGGATACGCCGGTTACATTATCGTTGCCCGTCTTCCAGCTTTTAACCAGCTTGGCCGCCACCGGATCAGTCACCGCCGTAAACACCACCGGAATACTGCGTGTTGCAGCCACCACGGCCTGTGCGCTTGGGGTGGCAATCGCCACGATCACATCAGGCTGATCGCCCACAAACTTACGTGCAATTTGAGCGGCAGTGGCGGTATTGCCTTGAGCGCTTTGAAATTGATATTTGATTTGCTTGCCCGGCTCAAAGCCCGCTGCTTTTAATTCATCTTCTACCCCTTTGCGTGCCGCATCTAACGCAGGGTGATCAACAATCGCCGTTACTGCTACTGATTTCATTTCCGCAGCGCCCGCAGTAAACGACAAGCTAATAAGTGCGGCTAAAAGAGTAGGTTTCAATAATTTAAGCATCGGGCAAATCCTTATTTCAAAGTGATTTTGAAGCTTGAGGGAAAGAAAATCTCGAATTTTTTAAGTAAAAAATAAGTTTGCTTACTTATATAAAACAATCGTTTTATTTTTTCATTTGAATGACAAACAAATAGCCAAGCCACTACTTTAGCTTGCAAATCATACTAAATAAAATACCTAGAAGATAAACACAATAAGCTTTAGTTGCGCCAAAGATAATAGAGGGAAGTCTGCATAGGATACAAAACGGGGATATCCCTAATAGAGGGTGTTTTCTTTAATGCAGATTTATACAGGAGGGAGTCAAACAGGCTGTGGATAACTTTGTGGGTAAGATATAAATAAAGCATTGATTAAAACGATTTAAAGCGATGAATCCAGCCTTGGTAGCAGCAAAGAAATAGTGCTAAGAGCCAAGCCAGATACCATTTAGCGGAAAAAAAAGCGATGAGAAATTATATTTATAAAAACCAGCCACAAGCACAGCTCTGCCTGTGTGTAAAGGCTTAGAGCACACTTTGATATACCGCAAAAAACCAGCACTTAAGATGTCAACAGCACTACAGGTTTTAATAAATTTTAAGGAAACAGCGGGTTAGCAAGAAAGATGTCTATCAGACTAGTTCACAGAAATGACATTATCCAGCAATATATTTGAAGGATATCTTGTAAGCTGAGGAACGGTTAAATGCCTTGCTCACACTTGTATTTTGACCTTCTTATGCCTCATTTCAAAAAAAACAAGGCGGAAAACTCTGAGGTTTTCCGCCTGTAAATTCAGGGCATTAGCAGCAGAGCAAGGCCAGCCAATGTGGCTGGCTAGCACTCCCCCTACATGCTGAGCCTGACAATTTAAAGCACGTAGCGCGCTAAATCTTCGTCTGCGGCAATGCCACCTAATTTGCTGCTTACGAATTCTGCATCCACCACAATCTTGCCGCTTTTTGCATCAAAGGAGATTTCTTCCAGCAAGCGCTCCATCACGGTATACAAACGACGCGCGCCGATATTCTCGGTGCTCTCGTTCACCTGCCAGGCAATTTCGGCCATGCGCTTTACACCGGCATCGGTGAAATCCAGCTCCACCTCTTCGGTGGCAAGCAAAGCCTGATATTGCTTCACGAGGCAAGCATCGGTGCCTGTCAGAATGCTGGCAAAATCGCCAACGGTGAGTGAATTCAGCTCAACCCGAATCGGGAAACGCCCTTGCAGCTCGGGAATTAAATCCGAAGGCTTGGCTAAGTGGAAAGCACCGCTGGCAATAAACAGAATATGGTCGGTCTTCACCATGCCGTATTTGGTGGTAACGGTGGTGCCCTCTACCAGTGGCAGTAAATCGCGCTGCACACCTTGGCGGCTGACTTCACCGCTGCCTGCCTCGGCACGGCTGGTAACTTTATCAATCTCGTCGATAAACACAATGCCGTTTTGCTCAACCGCTTGCAGTGCTTCGGTTTTGGCGTCTTCTTCATTCACCAACTTGCCGGCTTCTTCCTCGGTCAGCAGCTTTATCGCCTCAGCCACTTTCAGCTTTTGCGCTTTCTTTTTATCTGAGAACGCGCCTTTAAACATTTGCTGGATCTGGCTGGAGAAGTCTTCCATGCCCGGCGGGCTCATCACTTCCATCGTTGGCACGCTGGCTGCCACTTCGATTTCAATTTCCTTGTCGTCAAACTTGCCTTCACGCAGCATTTTGCGGAATTTTTGACGGGTATCTGATTCATCGTTGCCACCCGGTGGCAAGAGTACATCCAGCACCCGCTCTTCGGCGGCATCAGTAGCACGAGCACGATTGCGGCTAATGGCTTTATCCCGCACCTGCTTGACGGCAACCTCAACTAAATCACGAATAATGCTGTCTACATCTTTACCGACATAACCCACTTCGGTGAATTTGGTCGCTTCTACTTTAATAAAGGGTGCGTCAGATAATTTGGCAAGGCGGCGGGCAATTTCAGTTTTACCCACACCGGTTGGTCCAATCATCAAAATATTTTTGGGTGTGATTTCACTACGCAGCGGCTCTGCCACCTGCTGCCTGCGCCAACGATTACGCAGCGCAATCGCTACCGATTTCTTGGCCGCAGCTTGGCCAACAATATGCTTATCTAGCTCGTGAACGATTTCTTGCGGCGTCATATGGCTCATGGTCAATCCTTAACAATATATAAAAGGCAGATGGCGGCACTCTCGATAAATTTAAAGCCTGATACACACATATTTCATCTCTTTATGCCTTAGTTGGCCCCCTAAAACCACGGGTAATTAATACATAAAATCATAAGCACTTGCATACAAATCAACTAGATAAGTTCTACACTAGCTATATATAAGCCTTACGCAGAGAGAAATATGAGCAATAGCGTAGATGATGATTGGTTAGACGAAGACACTACAGATGAATCAACCCGTGATCACAAAGATTGCTGGACGATCTTGGTAGTGGATGATGAGCCAGATATTCACCATGTCACGCGGCTTGCTCTGGCCAATATCGAATTTCTAGGTAAGCGTTTAGAAATCTTATCTTGCTACTCCGGCGCAGAAAGTCTGGAACTACTCACTACCCGCCAAGATATCGCCTTAGTATTACTTGATGTAGTGATGGAGCAGGAAGATTCCGGCCTACAAGTGGCCCATGCCATCCGCGAAACCCTAGGCAATCACCAGATCCGCATTATTTTACGCACAGGCCAGCCCGGCGTTGCCCCAGAGCGGCGAGTGATTGAAAGCTACGATATCAATGATTACAAAGCCAAAACCGAACTCACCCGCGATAAGCTCTACACCGCTATTCTGGGCACTTTGCGCTCTTATAAAGACATTATGCAGCTTGAGCACCAGCGCCAGATGCTGGCCGCCAATCGTCGGGGTTTAATAAAAGTGATTGAGGCTTCGGCCAGTATTTTTAAACAGCAATCGATTCAGCAATTTGCCCAAGGCGTATTAGAGCAATTGCAATCACTGCTGTTTTTTGAGCAAGAAGCTTTATATGTGGTTGTTCAGGGCGGGATGGCCGCCCTATCACAAGATGGAGGCGTTCAAGTCATGTATGCCACCGGCGGCTATCAAGCGCTTTGCGGCAAGAAACTAGAAGTTGCACAGCTGGCCCAATTTGATGCCTCAATCAAACAAGCAATGCAGGAAAGCCACAGCGTCTACGCTACCGATCATTTTGTCGGCTTTTTTCATACTGAACGTGGGCCGGTTAATTTACTGATTATCGATGGCCCCGTGGCTTTATCTAATCCAGATAAAGAACTGATCGAATTATTCTGCCGCAATGTGAGTATCGCTTTTGAAAATCTAATGATGAATAAAGAAATTCAAGCGCTGCGCGGGGTGGAATGAATCGCTTATGGCGGGTGCAGCTTAGCTAGATACTGCAGCACAATAACAAGCATTGAATCATCGTAGGGCGGGTTGCACCCGCCCTACAAAAAATAAAACTCATGATCTTAGCCTAAGCGGATGCAGAGATAAGCCTGCTAGCCCAGCCTACCATTGCAGGCATAAGCTAACTGAGCTAATCCCCCTTCAGCAAAATAAATCACTCCGATTTGCTACTGCCTGCTTTTGCAAAGCCCCAAGCCCACACTTTCAACGGTAGAATCATCCATTCCCTCTCACCAACCCGTAGCATGCTATGTCGAAAGATTATCTGGAAAGTATTATCAAAGCCCGTGTCTACGATGTGGCTATTGAATCTCCGCTAGAATTCGCCCCCAATCTATCGCGCCGCATTGGCAATAAAGTGCTGTTTAAGCGCGAAGATATGCAGCCCGTGTTCTCGTTTAAAATTCGCGGCGCGTACAACAAGATGTCTAAGCTTAGCCATGCCGAATTGGAACGTGGCGTAGTGGCCGCATCCGCTGGCAACCATGCGCAAGGCGTAGCGATGGCCGCCCAGCATTTAAATTGCCGCGCTACCATTGTGATGCCAACCACCGCCCCACGTATCAAGGTAGACGCCGTTACCCGCCGTGGCGCTGAAGCAGTGCTAGTCGGTGATTCTTACTCCGATTGCTATCAGCACGCGCTTAATTTATCCGAGCAAACCGGCGCTACGCTGATTCACCCTTTTGATGATCCTGATGTGATTGCCGGGCAAGGCACGGTGGCGATGGAGATTTTGCGCCAATACCCCGATCATATCGACGCGATTTTTATTCCAGTAGGTGGCGGTGGCCTGTTGGCAGGGATGGCGGCCTATATCAAACGCCTGCGCCCAGAAATTAAAATCATTGGTGTAGAGCCAACTGACGCCAACGCCATGTATTTAAGCCTGAAGCTGGGCGAGCGCATTACCCTGCCACAAGTGGGTATTTTTGCTGACGGCGTAGCGGTTAAACAGGTTGGTGAAGAAACCTTCCGCCTCTGCAGCCAATTTGTCGACGACGTGATTCTGGTCGATACCGACGCCATGTGCGCGGCCATTAAAGATGTATTTGAAGACAATCGCTCGATTCTAGAACCAGCAGGCGCACTGGCCATTGCGGGCCTAAAAGCCTGGGCAGCGCGTGAAGGCAAGCAAGACGCCACCCTGATCGCCGTGGCCTCTGGCGCAAATATGAATTTTGACCGCCTGCGTTATATTGCTGAGCAAGCCGAAATGGGCGAGCAGCGCGAGGCGATTGTAGCCGTCACTATTCCAGAGCAGCCGGGCTCTTTCCGCACTTTCTGTAAGCTCATCGGTGCGCGCAATATCACCGAATTTAACTACCGCTACTCCAGCAGCACCGAAGCCCATGTTTTTGTCGGCCTATCGATTCAAAATCGCAGCGAAGTGATCGATTTGATTAGCGACTTAGCCACAGCAAAAATCGCCGCAGTCGATCTCACCGATAATGAACTCGCCAAGCTGCATATCCGCCATTTAGTCGGCGGCAAAGCACACAATGTACAAAACGAGCGCCTGATGCGTTTCGAATTTCCAGAGCGCCCTGGCGCCCTGCTGAATTTCTTAAATGGTATGAATGGAGAGTGGAATATCAGCCTCTTTCACTACCGCAACCACGGCGCAGATTACGGCCGTATTTTGGTCGGCATTCAAGTGCCAGAGCAAGACAACGACGCGTTTAAAGCCTTTGTTGAGAAACTGGGCTATATGCATTGGGATGAAAGCGATAATCCTGCTTATGCACTATTTTTGAGTGCTTAAAAAAACGGCCATCAATGATGGCCGTTTTTTTATGCATTAATCCCGGGTTGCAGCCCGCGATCGACAACAATTAAATCAAATTACGCGCAGCTTCAATCACGATATCTACCGCAGTATGCTCAGCCAATTTCATAGCTTCTGCATCTGGGATTTCTTGCTGGGTGCGGTTTACGATCACGCCAGCGACCATCCCTGCACGCCAACCTTGAGTCGCGCACATAGTTAGCAAAGTGGCGGATTCCATCTCGTAATTCATCACACCCATCGCCTGCCATTCTTTCATCGAACCTTGCAAGCTGCCTAGTACACGACCGCTACAAGTATCGTAGCGCTCTTGGCCTGGGTAAAAAGTGTCTGATGAAGCGGTTACGCCGATATGCAGTGGCTTACCGGCTTTTTTAGCCGCATTCACCAGCGCAGTCGTGCAGTCAAAATCGGCTACGGCAGGGAAGCTCATCGGGGCAAAGTGCAAGCTTGCGCCATCCAAGCGAACCGAACCGGTGGTCACCAGCACATCGCCCACATTGATATGCGACTGAATCGCACCCGTTGTACCCACGCGCAAGAAGGTGTTGATCCCCAACTGAGCCAACTCTTCAACCGCAATCGAAGTAGAAGGGCCGCCAATGCCGGTTGAGCAAATCACAATCGGCTTGCCATCGAGCTCAGCAAGGTAAGTGGTGAATTCACGGTGGCTGGCCAGCAACTTGGCATTGCTCATTTTTTCAGCAATACGCTGCACACGGGCAGGGTCACCCGGCACAATCGCAAGAGTGGCACCGGCTAAATCGCTTTTAGCGAGACCTAAATGGAAAACTTCAGATTTAGACATGAGAGTCCTTCAATTTGAAAAAAACGAACCCAAACCTTGAACCACGGAGAACACGGAGGGCCACGGAGAAAACCAATCATTTCCTCGTATCACCTCGTCTTCTCAGAAATTCCACGTTTTGTAGTTTGAGTTTAAATTTGAGCTCTAATCCGTAGGGCGGGTGAAACCCGCCGCTGTTTCATCACAAAACTTGGCGGGTTGCACCCGCCCTACGGTTTTGCATCCGGTTGGATATTTACAGCGCAGGTGTATCTTTTGGGTCGAGGTAGAAAGCACCCGGCAGCAGATCGCCTGCGGTGGTGATTTCCATATCGTCTTTCATATTGCCCAAGATCACTGGCAGCGCGGGTGTACCGATTTCTATCATCACCTGACGGCAAGCACCGCAAGGCGCGATTGGGCCGGGAGTATCACCCACTACGGCAATAGCAGAAAAATCACCCGGCTTATAGCCATTAGCTACCGCGCTAAACAGCACAGTACGCTCTGCACAGTTGCACAGGCCATAAGAAGCGTTTTCTACATTGCAACCATGAAATACGCGGCCATCTTTGGTAATCAGTGCCGCGCCCACTAAAAAGCGCGAATACGGCGCATAGGCTGAAGTGCGAGCGATACGGGCCTGATCTAGTAATTCTCTTGCATCGAGTTCTTCACGCGTCATGACTTACTCCAAGACATATATATAAATGAGTACAGTTGGTTCATTCAGTGCTTTCGTAAAAATCCCCCAGCATCGTTATGCCTCCTAGCCGTACAAACTGCACTGTCTTTGTCGGCATGCCTTGCTGGAAATTTTTTACTTAAGTACTTACGTTTTTTAAAACGGCTTAGTCTAAAAACGCTTTCCCAACAGGAAAGGACGACAGATTGAACCAGTTAGCCAAGCTCTGACCCACGTCTGCGAAAGACTCGCGAATGCCAATGCTGCCAGCCGGAACGCACTTGCCGTAGACCAACACCGGCACATGCTCACGAGTGTGCTCAGTGCCCGGCCAAGTTGGATCGCAGCCGTGATCGGCCGAGATAATCAGAATATCGTCGTCTTTAAGCAGGGCCAGCATTTCTGGCAGGCGCTTATCGAATAATTCCAAGCCACGGGCATAACCCGCTACATCGCGGCGGTGGCCAAATTTCTCATCGAAATCAACAAAATTGGTCATCACAATACTGTTGTCAGGCGCGTCGAGCGTGGCTTTTAGCGTGGCATCCCATAGCGCGGTTAAGCCGCTGGCTTTAATGCCCTTGGTAATGCCGCAATGCGCGTAAATGTCCGCAATTTTGCCGATAGAAACCACCGTGCCGCCTGCATCAGTCAGCTTTTCTAGAACCGTTTTAGCTGGGGGCGCAACAGCATAATCATGGCGATTACCGGTGCGGGCATAAGTTGCTGGTGTTTCGCCATCAAATGGGCGAGCAATCACGCGGCAAATATTGTATTGCAGCATTTCTTCATGGGCGATCTGGCATAGCTCGTAGAGTTTTTCTAAGCCAAAGCTTTCTTCGTGTGCAGCAATCTGGAATACCGAATCGGCCGAGGTATAAAAGATTGGCTTGCCAGTAGCGCGATGCTCATCACCCAGCTTGGCAATGATATCGGTGCCAGAAGCGTGGCAATTACCCAGATAGCCGGGCAGGCCTGCACGCCTTACCAAGGTTTCCAGCAGCTCTGGCGGGAAAGTGTCGGTTTTTTTGGTGAAATAGCCCCAGTCAAACAACACCGGCACACCGGCTAATTCCCAGTGACCCGATGGCGTGTCTTTGCCGGACGAAATCTCAAAAGCTGCGCCATAAGCGGCAGTCGGCTTGATCGTGGCGGATAGGCCTGCTGGCACTTTGCCGCTGGCTAAGCCACAAGCCAAACCCATTCCCAACGCTTCAAGATGAGGAATTTTCAGCGGGCCGCTGCGCTCGATATCAGCCTCGCCATTGAAACAACGCTCTGCAATATGGCCAAGTGTATTGGAGCCTACATCACCAAACTTGTCTGCATCAGGCGCAGCGCCTACACCGAGTGAATCCATAATCAGGAAGATGGCACGCATGGGTGACTCCTTAGGGCGGGTGTTTACCCGCCAAAATTAATACTATTAATAAATAATCGGATTGCTGGCAACGGCAACTAAGCCGTATGTAAACGCAGCCTGTATTTCTTGTACCGCCAGCTCGGCCGCCTGCGCGCTTTGTGCATGCACAATCGCCAATGGCTCGCCAGCTCTCACTTCTTGGCCTAAACCTGCAATTTGCGTCATCCCTACTGCGTAATCAAGTAGCTCACCCGGCTTACGACGGCCACCGCCTAGGCTAACTACAGCCATCCCTAGCGCACGGGTATCTATAGCCACAATAAAACCATTCTGTGCCGCTGGCACTGCAATTTGTAGCGCAGCCTGTGGCAAATATTCATCTGGCTTTTCAACAAAATCTGCCGGCCCGCCAAGGCTGGCGATCATACGGCCAAAGATTTCCGCTGCACGGCCGCTATTAAGGGCAGCCATTAGCTTGCTTTCTGCCTCGGCCACATTCGCCGCCAATTTACCCAGCACCAGCATTTCGCTACACAGCGCCATCGTCACCTGATGCAAACGCGCTGGGCGATGTTTGCCGCTTAGATAATCCAGCGCACAACGCACTTCGATAGCATTGCCCGCACATGGGGCGAGTGGCTCGTTCATATCGGTGAGCAGCGCTGCAGTGGGCAGGCCTGCGCCATTGCCAACTTCTACAATACTGGTCGCCAGCTCACGCGATGCGGCCAGATTAGGCATAAATGCACCGCTGCCTACTTTGACATCCATCACCAGCGCATCCAACCCTGCCGATAATTTTTTCGACAAAATCGAGCCGGTAATCATGGCCACCGATTCCACCGTGGCGGTCACATCGCGAATCGCATAGAGGCGTTTATCCGCAGGGGCTAAATCACCGGTCTGGCCAATAATGGCAACGCCCACTTCACGCACCGTTTTGCGAAATAGCTCGGTACTTGGCTCGGTGTTGTAGCCGGGAATGGCATCAAATTTATCCAGCGTGCCACCGGTATGGCCCAAGCCACGGCCAGAAATCATCGGCACAAAGCCGCCACAAGCCGCAATCATTGGCCCCAGCAGCAGCGAGACTAAATCGCCCACACCGCCAGTTGAATGTTTATCCAGCACCGGACCAGATAAATCCAAGCTGCGCCAATCCAAAACCTGACCCGAATCACGCATTGCCAAAGTCAGCGCCACGCGCTCGGCAAGCGTCATGCCTTTAAAGTAAACCGCCATTGCAAGGGCGGCGATCTGCCCTTCAGAAATGCTCTGATCGCTAATGCCGGACACAAAAAAACGAATCTCATCACCACTTAAAACATCGCCATTGCGCTTTTTACGGATGATTTCCTGGGGCAAAAACATATAAACCTCTTTGAAACAAAGCACATGCCATCACAAGCATTGAATCATCGTAGGGCGGGTTTCACCCGCCCTACAAAAACTTAAACCACAGAGAAAAACATTCTATCGTTGGCTTCCTCTGTGAAACTCTGTGCTCTCAGTGTTCTCTGTGGTTCAAGAATTGGCTCTGCTTAATCAATACGCCGATTTAGCCGTTGCGCCTGCATCGTGGCCCAAGGTGGTGAGCAAGCTGCCCATCAGGCTGGATGCGCCAAAGCGGAAAGTCGCTGCTTGCGCCCAATCTGGCCCCATGATGCGATCAGCAATTGCGAGGTATTCCAGCGCATCTTGTGCAGTACGCACGCCGCCTGCAGCCTTAAAGCCAACCGCTTTGCCGCTGTCTTTAATCGCCTGAATCATGATTTCAGCGGCTTCTTGCGTCGCATTAACCGGCACTTTACCGGTAGAGGTCTTAATAAAATGCGCGCCTGCAGCAATTGAAATTTCACTGGCTTTACGAATCAGCGCGGGTGTTTTTAACTCGCCGCTTTCGATAATCACTTTCAAAATTTTGTTGCCCACTGCAGCGCGGCTTTGTGCCACTACATCAAAGCCAACTTGCTCGTCCCCCGCCATCAGCGCGCGCCATGGAAACACCACATCCACTTCATCTGCGCCATTGGCAATGGCGGCAGCTGTTTCAGCTGCAGCCTCAGCCGGTGTTGGCTCGCCCTTAGGAAAATTAGTCACGGTGGCCACCGGAATATTTAAACCGTGAGCCGCCAGCGCCGCTTTTGCAGTGGGTACAAACTGTGCGTAAACACAAAGCGCAGCAGGATTGCCCACAGGAGTTTTAGCTGAAGCCGCCAAAGCTTCGATGGATGCCACGGTGTCAGAATCGTTCAGCGCGGTTAAATCCATTAAATGCAAACCACGCAGGGCTGCGGCACAGAGTTGATTTTGGGTCGTCATGATTTTTCCTTTTACAAAATATTTGAGCGGTTCGCCTCAAAGATGAAGCTTGATCTGAGCATGTTGGGTTACGCTTGTTTATTGGCAAATACGGCCAACAAACAAGCTAACCCAACCTACCCAACTAGCCACTAGGCTCTGTTGACTTGTATTTCACAAGGGAACAAATCAACAGAGCCTGCTTTAAAACCTTAAGCCATGCTAATAAACAAACCAGCAATCGTTGCACTCATCAAATTAGACAGCGTTGCAGCAGCCACCACGCGCAAGCCATAACGGCTTACTTCGGAACGGCGCTCTGGCGCTACCGAGCCAAAACCACCGGCCAAAATAGCAATCGACGAGAAATTGGCAAAGCCACACAGCGCAAAAGACAGAATCGCCAGTGTTTTAGCATCCAATACTTGCAAGCCAGCAGCCGTTACCGATGCCGCGTCTTTAAGGTAAGGAGCCAAACCAACAAAGGCCACAAACTCGTTCAAGATCATTTTTTGGCCAAGGAAGTTACCCGCCAGCGCCGCATGTTCCCAAGGCACACCAATTAAGTAAGCCAATGGCGAGAACACATAACCCAGAATCAATTCCAGATTGTATTCAGGATGGCCAAACAAACCGCCAACACCTGCAACCAAGCCATTGACCAGCGCAATCAAGCCAATAAACGCCAGCAACATCGCGCCTACATTCAGTGCAATTTTCAAACCCACCGAGGCACCTGCGGCACCCGCTTCGATCAGATTAGCCGGGCGCTCGTCGTCAAAAGTCAGGTCTTTAATTTCTACTGTGCTTTCTTCGGTGCTTGGACAAATGATTTTGGCAAATAACAAACCACCTGGAATTGCCATAAATGAAGCGGCAATCAGGTATTCCATACGCACGCCAAGGCCTGCATAACCCGCCAATACCGAGCCAGCAATCGCAGCCATACCACTCGACATCACCGCAAACAGCTCCGGGCCGCTCATGGTTTTCATAAACGGCTTAACCACCGCAGGCATTTCGCTTTGACCCAAGAAAATAGTCGTTACCGCTGAAAAAGATTCCAGCTTGCTCACGCCCAACAGCTTTTGAAAGATCGTGCCTAAAATGGTCACAATCCAGCGCATTACACCGAGGTAGTAAAGCACTGAAATAAATGAAGTCATAAAAATAATCATCGGCAATACACGGAATGCAAATACAAACCCGCCGTTGCCAAAGACCTCAAACATTTTTTTATCGACTAAACCGCCGAATAAAAAGGCGATACCATGATTGCCGTATTCCAATACATGATTCACGGCATTAGCCACATTGAGTAAAATATCTTTACCAAGCGGG
The DNA here is from genome assembly GCF_042664895.1 of Iodobacter arcticus. Classification (NCBI taxonomy): domain Bacteria; kingdom Pseudomonadati; phylum Pseudomonadota; class Betaproteobacteria; order Neisseriales; family Chitinibacteraceae; genus Iodobacter; species Iodobacter arcticus. The sequence continues at coordinate 208,767 of NZ_JBHTBQ010000006.1, read as the reverse complement.
ATAAAAAGTACAATTGCACCAATTGAAATCTGTGTTAATAATGCGGCGATAATAACGCGGGGTTTAATTGCTTTTCTATTCATTGAAAGTGCAAAAGCAATCAATAATAGAACAGCGATACCGATTAGGCTGCGTCCAACTTCTAACATCTTCGTCTCCTGAAATTTCACATACCGCTTTATTTAGCGTGCGCTGCGGCTTGTTTTTTACGGGTTTTCACTCTGCCTGCAATATAGGCTTGGCAATATTTGAAGAAATAAGGTGTTTCACTTATACGTCGACCACCCAAAAAAGAATGAATGTTTAGCAAATCAGCCTATGTAAGTAAAGTAGTCATTTTTCAAAAAAAGCTGCACATATTAATGCTTTTTAAGTAAAAAAAGCTAAATTTCTCTGCCAATTATCAGAAAAAATCAATTTTCTTTGTTTTATTTTTTCATACATTGTAAGCAATAGCATTTACTGTTTTATTTGAGAGAAATCAAAAAAGGCACAACCCATAGGGTATGTGCCTTTTTTCGCCGATTAAATATGGCCACTTTTTTTAAACAAAATCAAGCAAAGCCTGACATTTTAAATAGGGGAAATCTGAATCTATTTATTTCATTAAAAGTAGCTCAGCGATTATTTTTAACCCATTCCAACCATGGCTTAAATAAGGATGGGCAGCGTGCGGCTACCACTGATCTTTGCCAGATATGATCCTGCCAATAATTGTCATGGTGGATACTGGCAATTTGCCCTCCGGATTCTAATAAAATCAAAACCCCTGCCGCGTAATCCCATAATTTTTGCGAGCCATGCAGCATTAAATCGGTACGCCCTGCTGCCAGCCAGCACCAATCGATAGTCGACGATCCATAATTGCGCAAGCTGCTGAAAGGGGCCACGCTCACCACCCGCGCTGGCAAGCGCCCGCCTAAATACTTAGGCTCCACCGCCGCCACCGCCTCACACAAAGACTTAGGTATCTCGGTGCGTAGCGGCAAAGAGCGCTCATTCATCCACGCGCCATAACCTGCCGCAGCGGAAAAACACTCATCCAAAGCGGGTACATACACCACGCCCAACACAGGCCGGCCTTGGCGAAAGAGCGCAATCGATACCGAAAAATGCGGCAAACCATGTACAAAATTAGTTGTGCCATCAATCGGGTCCACTATCCACAGCCCATCCGCATGGTTTTCCCACAGCGCCTTTTGCTCGGCAACGCTCATTTCCTCGCCCAGCACAGGGCAATTTATAATTTTAGGGAGCTCACGCTGCAAAGCTGCTTGCGACGCCATATCCGCCTCGGTAAAGAGACTGCCATCTTGTTTACGGCTCGACGCCACCTGCTGAAAACGCGGCATGATTTCATCAGCCGCCACGCGCCTAGCCAAAGCCACCAGATCAGATAAACGCTCAAAATCGCTCACAGCTTTCTCCCTTGTTTACCCCTCATTGTAAGGCCCCAAGCCCACTTTGTTGCATGTGCACATAAAAAAACGTTGGGGAATATGTGTAGGGAAGGAGGGCTAGTTTTTTTACCTATACACATTAGGCTGGGTATTTGTCATAGCATCTGCTGCACGTTAGTAAAAATAACGACTCATAGGACGGGTGAAACCCCATGTGCACTAGACAATTTGGTCTTTCGATAACAAACAGCAAAAAACGTAATAACCACGCTCTCGGCACGGGGCTTAAAAATCCCCTTGAAGCACGCCGAAACGAGGAATAAGCGGATCGGGGTTTCGGCAAAGGGGTTAGCCTTTGTCGCCGAGCCGATTATCCGCAGTGAGGGGCTTTCGTGCTGGTCGGGGCGGCCTTCTTTGCTTACTTTCTTGGCCGTTCAAGAAAGTGAGTCCCCGCGGGGATGCCGCACCAAAATCAACGTGCCGAAGGCACTAAAAAGATCTTTTAAACTTTTGTGAACAAAAACGGCGGGTTTCACCCGCCCTACAAAAGATCCCACCCATAAAAAAACCGCTCCCCCATCAGAGGAGCGGTTTTTGTGGGTTTTAATCAGCTAAACACCGCTAATTAATAAGGCCACTTCCAGTTTTTAACTTCTGGCATATCGTCGCCGTGTTCTGCGATGTATTGGCCGTGTTCTGCCAATTTATCCGACAGTTTTTGACGAACATGTGCGCCGATTTTTTGCAAAGATGGCACACGATCAATCACGTCGATAGCTAAGTTATAGCGATCTAGCTTGTTCACCACCACCATATCAAACGGTGTAGAGGTCGAGCCTTCTTCGATATAACCACGTGCATGAATATTGCTGTGACCATTGCGACGGTAAGTCAGGCGGTGAATCAGCCATGGGTAGCCGTGGAAGGCAAACATCACGGGCTTATCAGTTGTAAACAGCGAATCAAACTCACGATCTGATAAGCCGTGTGAGTGCTCTTTTTCTGGCTGCAAGGTCATCAAATCGCAGACGTTTACAAAGCGGATTTTCAGATCAGGGAAGTGCTGGCGCAGCAAATCAGTTGCAGCCAAGGCTTCCATAGTCGGTACTTCACCCGCGCAAGCTATCACTACATCTGGTTCGCCGCCTTGATCATTAGACGCCCAGTCCCAAATCCCCAGACCCTTAGTGCAATGGGTAATGGCTTGATCCATGGTCAGGTATTGCAACGCTGGCTGCTTACCGGCAACCACTACGTTTACATAGTGACGGCTGCGTAATACATGATCGGTGACGCTGAGCAGGGTGTTGGCATCTGCAGGCAGGTAAACACGGATCACTTCGGCACGCTTGTTGATCACATGATCAAGGAAACCTGGATCTTGATGGCTAAACCCGTTGTGATCCTGACGCCATACATGCGATGTGAGCAGGTAATTAAGCGATGGCAACGGTTTACGCCAGTTGATGGTGCGCGTTGTTTTCAGCCATTTTGCGTGCTGGTTAAACATCGAATCAATCACGTGGATAAACGCTTCGTAGCAGCTAAAGAAGCCGTGACGGCCGGTCAAGTTGTACGCTTCCAGCCAGCCTTGGCAAGTGTGCTCAGACAAGATTTCCATCACGCGGCCATCTTGCGCCAAGAAGTCATTGTTTTTATCGGCTTCAAGGTAATCAGCAAACCAAGTTTTGCCTGATACATCAAACACATCGTTCCAGCGGTTAGATGCAGTTTCATCCGGCCCAAAGATGCGGAAATTCTTTTGCTCTTCGTTTTCTACCATCACATCGCGCAGGAATTTACCCATCACGCGAGTGGCTTCTGCGTTCACTGTACCTGGCTTGTCAAAAGTAACCGCATATTTGCGGAAATCTGGCATGCGCAGATCTTTTGATTCCTGACCGTGCACCACTGGGTTAGAACCCATGCGCAATGCGCCTTCCGGTGCTAATTCAGCCAGCTCGGCCTTGAACGAACCATCGGTATTAAATAATTCTTCTGGACGATAGCTCTTCATCCAGTTTTCTAAGTTGTGAACGTTTTCTTCATCGATATCAGAGAACGGCACTTGATGGCTGCGCCAGTAATCTTCAACTTTCTTGCCCTTAATTTCTTTCGGGCCAGTCCAGCCTTTAGGCGTACGCATCACAATCATTGGGTAGCGTGGGCGAACGATGGGCTGACCAGCATCCATTTCCGCCTGTGCTTTAGCACGAATCGCATCCAGCTCGGCCATACACAGATCCATGGTCGCCGCCATTTTTTGGTGGATCTCGGTGAATGATTCATTCTTTTCATTGAATGTTTCGGTTTTCAGCTCAACAAAGTGCGGCTTGTAACCAAAACCTTCGAACATCTTGGTAATTTCTTCGTGGCTAATACGGGACAGCAGTGTTGGATTAGCAATCTTGTAGCCATTCAAATGCAAGATAGGCAGCACAAAACCATCATTCACTGGGTGCAGGTATTTATTAGAGTGCCAAGATGCAGCCAGCGGGCCAGTTTCAGCTTCGCCATCACCCACAACGGCAATCACCGTTTGAGTTGGATTATCAAATGCTGCACCAAAGGCGTGTGAAAGCGAATAACCCAACTCGCCGCCTTCGTGCATCGAGCCCGGAGTTTCTGGGGCTACGTGCGAAGGAATACCGCGTGGGAAGGAGAATTGCTTAAACAGGCGTTGCATACCTGCCGCTGTGCGGTCGATATGTGGATAAAACTCTTCGTAGCTGCCTTCTAGATAAGTATTTGCCACCAAACCTGGGCCGCCATGGCCAGGACCAGTGATGTAAATCATCGGGCTTTTGCGTTGTTTAATAATGCGATTGGCGTGTACATAAATAAAATTCAGACCGGGCGTTGTGCCCCAGTGGCCCAACAAACGTGGCTTGATATGAGCAAACTTCAGTTGCTCGGTAAGAAGCGGATTATCTAACAAATAAATTTGGCCAACAGAAAGGTAATTAGCCGCACGCCAGTAAGCGTGCATTTTGTCGATTTGTGCAAGAGATAGCTGTTGAGTCACGGAACACCTCGTTGAGAGTTGCTAATCAGTAAATCGTTAAGAATTTCATCTGTTGAAGCTCACTGTACATGATTGCTATTTCAGTCTGCATGACAAAAATCAAATCTGTTTAAAATAGAACACAATAAGTTTTTCACCTTAGTACAGACAGCCCAAAGGGCGATTTGTTCCTGATTTTTTCCAAAACAACAAAAAATACCATCGCATTAAATATAATATGGCGTATACACCCCTTATTTTAAAAAACAAAGCGGCATAAAGAAGACACATTATATTTTATTAACTGGCTGTTTATTTAAAATAAATAGCGTTATGTTTTAAATAAAACACATCTTTAGTTAAATATAATTATATTAATTGGAATTGGAATGCAGTTCAGGCAAGAATTTATCAGCAATAAGTATCGATCTAAGCAGCGCTATGCCTTACTTGCTCTTTATTTATTGTTCCGGTAACTTGGCAATGTTGCGTAAATTTAAAGTAAAAAAGCCTGTATATCATGCCCACACTAGTAGCCAAGCCATTTTCAAAACGGCTTATTTATACTAGCAAGTGCAGATAAGATGGCACATGGCACGCCTTACACCCCCATTTTTCTTATATTAAATGATTGGAGCAATCTATGAGCTTGCCTATGGCGAAAGAGCAGGAAAAAGTTCGTTTAGTTTTACAAAAGCAGAATGTGCCACCAAGCTTTAAAATCAATATGAAACTGTTTGCTGATGTAAGTGGCTCATTTAAAGATGAGTTCACCAAACAATTAGCCAATGGCAGCTATATTGTTGATCCATTTTTTACTGCTGCGCTCGCAATTGCAGGCGTCATTGATCCAGACCGTAACATTCAGATTATTGGCTTTTCTGATCGCGCACTCGATACGGGTGACTATTCGGTTGATGGGGCAGAAGGGATACGCACTGAATTCTTACAGCGTGCCAAGCCTATTTTATGGGGCTCTACCGATTATGCTAAGGCGCTAGAAGCTTTACTTAAAAGCGAAGCCATGGAGAAATCACTAGGTGGCATGCTCAAAGGCTTATTTGGCTTTGGCAAGAAAAAAACCGTAGAGAAAAAAGAAGCATTTTTAGTTTTATTTGTTTCCGATGGCGAAGATATGGGTTCGGCTCAGAATTTTATTTCTCAATTAAAAGAGCTGGCTGAGATTGGTACTTTTGTCGCATTAATTGGTGCAAACTCGGATAAAAATGTAAAGTTTAATTTGATGCAAAAAGCCGCTAAAGAAGTAGAAGGCTGCACATTTCATCGCTTAACTGAATTAGCCAACCTATCGACAGACCAACTTTATGATCGTATTTTTGATACTGAATTTAAGCGCTGGTTTGAGCAATTACCCGCTGAATATAAAGTGTAATATTGGCTGAATTAAGCGGCAGCCAAGCCTACCGTTTTAAGATTTGATTCAACATTAAACCAATGTAAGGATAAAAAATGCTCCCCATGACTAAAGGCGGCAGCTTGCCGCTCACAAAAAACAGTGAACCATTACAAGAAGTCCGCCTTGAGCTATCTTGGTCTCCGCCCAAAAATAGCAGCAAAGGCAGCTATGATCTGGACGCTAGCGCCTTCCCCCTCAATAGCAACGGTGGTGGCCCAATGGGAACCATCACCGAAGTAAGTCATATCTGCTATTGGGGCCAGCAAAAAACACCATCTATGGAGCACTTAGCTGGCGATGATCGTACGGGTGACGGCGATGAGCCTGATGAAATCATCTTGATCCGCTTTAATGCCCTGCCAAGCAATTGCGATTTGATCGCCATTGTTGGCTCCATCGATAAAGCCATCGAGCGTGGGCAAAGCTTTGCAGAGGTTGCCGATGCCACAATGCAAATCTTTAATAATAAAACCAATGAGCTCTTAGCCTCAGCTAAGCTTGCAGCGCTGGACGCTGGCTCTACGGGCTGCTTATTTGCAAGTATCCGCAAGAAAAATCAGATTTGGACAGTAGAAAACGTAAGCCAAGGCTATCCGGGCAAAGAACTGCCTGATTTCTTCCAGCTATTTGGCTATCAAGGCTAATCATGTCTGGGTATCGCGATTTATTTGGTGCTCCTTCAGCCCCAATGCGCGACCTGTTTGGGGAGCAGCCTGCTGCTCCCCAAACAGCCCCCGTTGCCGAAGCATTGACTGATCTATTTGCCGGGCAAATCAGCAGCGCCGTGCCTGCTAAGGCAGATTTAAGCCCAGCCCTCCTTGCACCAACAACAATTGCCAGCACTGAAGGCGTTAATCTGCGTTATGCAGAATTAACTCAAGCCAGCGAGCAATTAATGCACCGTGTAATCGATCTCACCCAATCCGTTAAAAGCCGTGAAAATCTATTAAATACGATATTTACTGAAGCCAAGCGCCAAGCAGATGATTTACAAGCCGCAATCAATCCCAAACGCAGCATATTATTCAGAAAAACAACGATAGATAAGACGCAGGCACATCACTTAATCGATCAGTTGCAATTATTTATGCGGCAAGAATTAAAACCAGATCTGTTTTTACAAAATGATATCGACGAATTACTACGCCAAACCGATTATTTAGATCGCTTGGCGCATGTTTTAAAAACAGATGCGCTACTTGTATTAGCGCCAGAAGATCAGCTACTTAACCGTATTCTGACACAAGCACAAATTCTGGCCCTGCAAGCGGCATCAACACGACAACTCACCGCCCAACTAGGCGAGCAATTACACGATATTGAAAACTGGCGCACTCATTTTCTATCTCTATTAGTCGTCAATATTCAGCAAAAACTCTGAGGATCACCATGTCGCAATATAAAGATTTATTTGGTAGCCCAACACCAGGCCCAAGCCCAAGCCCTCAAACTAGCGAAGTAAACCAAACCGTAAACACCGTGTTAAATGTTATTCAGCCATCAGAAGTGGCAGCCCCTGCAGCTGTCGATCCCGCAGCGACCTCAGCCCCAGTTGCAGATCCCGCCTTAGTGGCACAGATTCGCCAATTAGGAAACGAGCAGCTCGAGGAAATCGGCAACAGGCAAACTCAGCAATTGGTTAATTTATCCGACCAGCTACTAGCTAAAACACGCGCCAGTGATACCGGCGATTTTGGCCGTGGGATGAATGATGTGCTGAAGCTGATGACCACCGTGCACTACGATCAGCTCGGCGAGCCTAGCGGCTTAAACGGGCTGGTTAACCGCCTGAAACGCACTTTAAAAGTGGCAAAAGTAGATGTTGTGCAAGCGTTTGATAGCGCAAAAGGGCAAATCGACAAAATTTGCAACGATATGCGCAATCGCCTGCGCGTCATGGAAACCGATAACCAATGGCTAAGCAACGCTTACGAGGCCAATCTGGCCGATATGCGCGCCCTAGAGCAAATCCTGCCCGCCATCGGCGTTGTGCTGGCCGAAGAGCAGCAAAAGTTGGCAGCGCTTGATCCTAACGACCCGATGCAAATTGCCGGGCAACGGCAACGGGTAGATCGCTTAACCCGCAGGGCAGAAACAATTGAGCTGCAAATCCATCAGGCCAAATTACGCGCATTTCAAATCAAGGGCCTAGAAGACGCAAATCGTGGGATTACCGATGATTTTCGCTCCTTGCTGGAAAACGCGATTCCCGCATGGGGAACGGATATCAGCATGGGTTTACTCAGCCTGCGACAAAAAGCTAATTTAGAGATTAGTAACCGCGTTAAAGATCAAATTCAATCTTCAATGAAACGGGCAGCAGATCAAATTCACGACAATGTAATTGGCGCTGAAACCGCACTACAAAGGCAGGCTGTAGATGTGAATACGCTGCAACATGTGCAAGATAAAACCATTAATATGATCAGGCAAAAAATCCAATTGGCCGAACAGCGCAGCCAGCAGCGAGCCAAAACAACCCAAGAGCTGATGCGGATGGATGCCGAATTAAAACAAACTTTAAAGCAATAATCCAAAGCATTTAAAGCCAAAGTTTTACGATTACTCATTGCTATTAGTAAAAAGCCCCGCTGTTTTTGCAGCGGGGCTTTTTATTTTAAAACGAATGACTAAAGAAAATTAAAGTCATTACTACAAATAACGGTAAAAGAATCGCGCAAGACCAAGCCATATAGCCAAAGAAGCTTGGCATTTTAATACCACGATCTTCAGCAACTGCCTTCACCATAAAGTTCGGTGCATTACCAATATAGCTTAATGCGCCCATAAATACCGAGCCTGCCGAAATAGCCAGCAAGGTAGAAGCCATCGGGCCCATCATTTGCACCGCATCGCCATGAGCCAGATTAAAGAACACTAGATAAGTTGGTGCATTATCCAGGAAGGCAGAGAGTAAACCTGTCATCCAGAAATACATATAATCAATTGGGCCACCACTCGCATTACTCACTGTATTGACCAGAGGCGCTAAATGCCCTGCCTCTCCCGCCCGCAAAATTGCAATTGCCGGAGCCATTACAATAAAAATACCGGCAAATAATTTAGCCACTTCTAGAATAGGGCCCCAATTAAAGTCATTACCGGCCCGCACAGGCTTGGGAGTGAACTTTAAAGAAAGCAGTGCTAAAGCCAGCAGAATTAAATCGCGCATTAAATCCTGAATCGCCAGCTCAGTACCCGCAATATTCCAACTAATTCCTGGCTTCCACACACCCGACATCACCACCGATGCCACCACCGCTGCGATCAAAAAGAAATTGAATTTGCCATGAATTTTAATCGGCTTATCTTTGGTTTTATCAATTTCCAGCTCGCCTTCTTTTTTGAAGTAATAGCTATCAATAAAATAAAACACCGTCAGCAATACAGCAGCGGCAAAAGCCACTAAGGGCAGCATATGGCTAAAGGTCCAGAAAAAATCTACACCCTTTAAAAAACCCAGAAACAAGGGAGGATCACCCAAAGGGGTTAAACCACCACCAATATTCGCCACCAAGAAAATAAAGAACACCACCACGTGCACATTATGTTTGCGGTTGTCATTGGCTTTAATTAAGGGACGAATCAAGAGCATCGCCGCGCCAGTCGTTCCCATAATCGATGCCAATACCGTGCCTAAAGCTAAAAGAGCGGTATTAAGTTTGGGAGAACCGTGCAAGTTTCCCCACACTAAAATCCCACCCGAAATGGTGTACAGGGCAAATAAAATCAAGATAAAGGGAATATATTCAGCAATCATCGCATGCGCAATCACGCCCAGCGATGTAGATAAGCCAAACACCATGGTAAACGGCAGTAAAAGACATGCCACCCAAAAAGCGGTGACCTTGCCAAAATGGCTGTGCCAAAAATGCGGTGCAAACAGCGGGAATAGCGCAATTGAGAGCAAAATACCCACAAAAGGCAGCGCCCAAAGCAAGCTTAAGCTAGCACCATCAAAATCTGCCGCCAGCGCAACGCCAGGCAGCAGACTTAAAGCAAGAAGTAAGTTTTTTTTCATCATGACTTTTGGATAAATTCGATTTTGTAACCATCCGGATCCTCAACAAAAGCAATAATCGTAGTGCCATGCTTCATTGGACCCGGCTCGCGAACCACCTTACCGCCTTTTTGGCGTACATCGTTACAACAGGCAAAAATATCGTCTATTTCAATGGCGATATGTCCATATGCATTGCCAAGATCATATTGTGCGGTATCCCAATTATGAGTGAGCTCAAGCACTGTACCGCTGGCTTCATCTTCGTAGCCTAAAAATGCCAAAGTAAAGCGCCCCTCGGGAAAATCTTTGCTGCGCAATAAACGCATCCCTAATACTTCGGTATAAAACTGAATAGATAGTTCCAAATTGCCCACACGGAGCATGGTATGCAACAAGCGCATGACGATTGTCCAATTCAAGAAAACTTAAGTTTACCGTGTTTCTATTGCCTTGCTGTATTAAGGCCACGGCATAAATTCACGATTTTTTGCCCTTGTAGCTTTAGCCAAAGCCAATCGATACACCCATTCACCTTACAAAAAACACCTGTAAAATCAGTAAGTAAGCGATTAACTTAGTTATTTAAAGCTTATTTTTGCTGCCTAAGGGTTGACACAAAATCTCAATACATTACAATGCGTCCTCTCTGAAGTGCGAGCGGGTCGTTAGCTCAGTTGGTAGAGCAGTGGACTTTTAATCCATTTGTCGCAGGTTCGAATCCCGCACGACCCACCACTCACTCCACTCAGATAAAAGATTTAGGGCTGTTAGCTCAGCTGGTAGAGCAGCGGACTCTTAATCCGTAGGTCGACAGTTCGAATCTGTCACAGCCCACCAAAAAACAACCCAATCAAAAATGATTGGGTTTTTTGTTGGCTGTCGTTTTACCCCCCCCCATTCATCGATTACAATTACAGCCGCCTTAAGCTGCCCAGCCACAGATCTTACCCATGAATGAAGCCCAACAAATGCGCTGTCTGCAGCTCATTAGCCTCGGCACTTTCCGCTAACGCGCATCAATAGAGTCTGTTAACCCTTCATTCACAATTGTGCTGAGCCGGAAAACAGCTAGGCACAAGGCATACTACGAAGACAATAACGGGTTATTTCCGAGGAGCATAACGCAGTGAATGGCCGTTTTCCAGCCAAGCCCGGTCTTGGCGAGGAAAAACCCTCGCAGGCGGAGGGGCTGTACGGAGTTAAAATGCCTAGGTGCTTGTATTTCATATCAATCGCAAGTTTATAAAGTAGCAAAGTAATCTATGCAGGGATGCCGGCGCTCTGCCACAGGGGTGTAAAGGTCAAGAACACCCCAGAACAAGAGCAAGCAACAACAAACATTTCCTGCTCACTAAAGTATTTATTTTTCAAAAGCATTTGACAAGCTAAATATATCAGCTATAATCCGCATCTCTTTAGAGCGGGTCGTTAGCTCAGTTGGTAGAGCAGTGGACTTTTAATCCATTTGTCGCAGGTTCGAATCCCGCACGACCCACCAAGTATTAAGTATACAAAAAGCCCAATCTTCAGATTGGGCTTTTTGTTTTTCAGCAAGCCTTCTGTATCCCTGCCTCCTTCCCCCAAGCTCATATCCCACACTGCCACTTTATTATTTTTCTTTGATTAACTGTAGTTTTTTACAAATTCAGCGGGTTTAAGTTAGTATTTAATGTGATCCAAAGACTATATTTTTAATCTTTTTAAAAAAGTACTTAGATATTAATTTTTAAGTATCGAGCCTGAGCTCATCACATCAGTAGTATAAGGATATTTGAATGCTTGGCCTGCTAGGAACCCTTAGTGCCATTTTATTGGTATTTCTGGTGATGGCGATTATTTTAATTCGTCGCTTGCTAAGGGATAGTCAGCGCTATCAGGCACTGCTCGACAGCATTCCGGATTTAGCCTGGGTCAAAGATAAACAAAGCCGCTTTGTGATTGTTAATCAGGCCTTTCGCAATATATGGGGTATTGCAGACCCAAAATGGCTCATAGGTAAGGATGATTACGCCCTTTCCCCGCCTAATTTAGCAGCCAGTTATCAGGCAGATGATCAACGTGTCATGAACAGCGCAAAAACAATGCGCTCCGAGAATAATTTTGAGCACATTCAGGATGGCACTCGCTGGATGGAGCTAATCAAAGTCCCTGTATATTTGCGCGGCAACGTTATTGGCACAGCGGGTATTGCCCGTGATATCAGTGAGCGAAAAACCGCCGAAGAACGTTTATTCTGGCTTGCTCACCACGACCCGCTCACTCAGCTAGGTAATCGCACCTTCTTAGCCCAGCAGCTCACCCAAAAGATCAAGGCCGCCCAACCATTTTGCGTTTGGCTGATTGATTTAGACCACTTTAAGCGCATTAATGACGCTCTGGGGCATCAAGCAGGCGATCAGGCGCTCACACAAGTCGCCAGCAATCTCAGTAGCTTAGGCTCAGAGGTATTTCGCTTGGGCGGTGATGAGTTTGTATTGCTTGATGCGCTCAATCACGCTCACGCCATTAATCAGGCCTTAATGGGGCTTTTAAACATCCCGATCATCATTGAAGGCTTGAAGTTTGAGCAGACATTTACTGCAGGGCAAGTGGATTTTCCCAACGATGGCACTTCGGCAGAGCAATTATTAAAACACGCCGATGTGGCACTCTATGAAGGCAAAGCATTAGGGCGAGGACATATACGCCGCTTTGAAACTCATATGGCTACCCAAGCCGTCAGACAATTAGAATTAGAGCGGGATTTACGCAGCGCATTAATCAATCAGCAGTTCAGACTAGTCTATCAACCACAAATCGCCCTCTCTACTCAAAAACTGATCGGCTTTGAGGCCCTATTACGATGGCATCACCCAGAACGAGGAGAAATCCGCCCCTGCGACTTTATTCCCTTTGCAGAACAAACCGGCATTATCTGTGCAATTGGTGAATGGGCTTTAGATCAAGCGATTGCCGAGCTTAGCTATTGGGATCAATCAGGCCTGCCCTTAGTGCCGGTATCAGTGAATGTCTCTGCACTACAATTAGAAATCCCCAGCTTTGCCGATTCCGTCATTGAGCGATTAAACCTTTTACCAGTCCATTTACGCAGCAATATTGCGCTAGAGCTAACAGAATCAACCCTCATGCAAAATCAAGCATTAGAAAGCATTCAAGCTTTATGCGCGGCAGACATTCCTTTGTATATGGATGATTTTGGAACGGGCTATTCTAATTTATCGATCATCTCCCAATTAGGCCTTTCTAAATTAAAATTTGATCGCAGTTTAATTCAAAACGTACCCAATAATAATGCTCATCAGAAGGTATGCAGTGCCCTGCTCGATTTAGCCGGAGCTTTAGAATTAGAAGTCATTGCTGAAGGAGTAGAAACGCCAGAAGAAGCACAATGGTTACTTGAGCAAGGCGTTTTATATGCACAGGGTTATTGGTTCTGCCATCCGCTTGAAAGCGCACAAGTGGTGCACTACCTGAAAGAGCACCAGCCCTAATCGCCGAATAAGCTTTTAAGCGCTCCCTATTTAACTCTTTTTAAAAGCAATGCTTGCGCCAGTCTATAACGGCTTATCCCTTGATTGGAGCATCATGATGCGCGCCCTCTATTTTGCTTAGCTCTACAAGCTTTGCTGCTGAGCTTATGCCCCAGATAGGCCAATGGGAAATCACCAGCGAAATGCCTGTTGAGCAAAAAGCAGCGATGAGCAAAATGACACCGGAAATGCTCAAGCAAATGCAGCAAGGCAATATGCGCTTCGATTCCAAGGCAGGAACAATGATTATGTCGACTTGCTTATCCAAAGATAAGCTGGGCACTTGGCAGCAGATGGGGCAAAAACCACCGCAGCATTGTGATGCCGCCAAAATAAGCTATAGCGGCAATACCGTAACCATGGATATGCAATGCCGCCAGCCACAGACATCAACAATGCATAGTGTGATTCAATTTAGTGCAGCAAGAGACAGCGATCAATACCAGCACCATATTCAGGCTCAGGGTAAAACAATGGTCTTAAAAGGAAGCGCAAAGCGGCTAGGAGATTGCAAATAAGGCGGAAAAAAACAGGGGCGCAATTTGCCCCCCTGTTTTTACAATTAGCTCTGAATACGGAATGTACGCAGGAAAGGGGTATTGGTTTGCGGCCCAAACCAGCGATTAAAGATCAGCTCTGCTTCACCGCTTTTTTCAGTTTCCAGCAGTGTTTCATTAATCAGATTAAGCAGGCGCTTTTCATTGAGCTTCACGGCGACAGAAAGAATTTCAGTGGCATTGGCAAAGCTGGACAATTCATACTGTGCTTTTGTTGTCATGGTGTTTAAAGCGCCCGCCAAGGTAGGCTCATCATCCATCACCGCATCCACACCGCCCTGCTCTAAAGATCTAACTGCATCAGATATATCAGCAAAGGCCGTGATATTTGCCTTAGGGTAAAGCTTTCTGGACAGATCTTCTCCTGTCGTACCACGTGATACGGCAATCCGCGATTTAGCCAGTGATTCTGCAGTAGGATACTTCCCTTTTTTGCTCAATGCTTTTTGCGAAGCAACGAAATATCCAATACTGCAGGCCACTTCACGTTCACGCTCCGGCGTTTTAGTAAAAGCCGCCACAATCACATCAACCTTGCCTGTTTTTATACTGGGAATTCGCTCTGCCGGATCGACATCCTGTACAACCAGCTTCACCCCTATTTTTTTAGCAATCGCCGCTGCAAAATCAACGTCATAACCTGAAACAGTACGGTTTTTATTTCTTTGCCCAAACGGAGGTACATCTGCGGAAACACCGACAATCACCGTGCCTCGCGCTTTGATCGTATCGAGCAAATCAGCATGCGCCACTATGCTGCAAACACTAAGTAAACCAGCCAAAAGTAATCGTTGCATAACAAGCTCCGGGCAATAGCACAAAAACCTGCACTTCATTGCCGTATCAGATTAGAGATAGCTAATCTTAAAGCGCTTTCGCCACGACCGTCATACTGCGGTAATCGCCAACTGTATAATTTATCCCGCTGTGCATGCGTTCAAAAACACCACAATACATAACTTCACTAACTGGCTAGCTTGGTTACTTACAATAGAGCAACAAAAACACTCAGTATAAAAACTTATGTTTATAACTGAGTGTTGTTAAATCAACCGCGAATCTTGAATGTACGTGGGAATGGTGTCGCCGTTTGCGGGCCAAACCATTGATTAAAGATGCGCTCGGCTTCACCACTGTTTTCCATCTCAACCAGCGTTTCATTAATCAGGCTCATCAGGCGTTTTTCACCCAGCTTGGTGGCAATTGCAAAAATCTCAGTTGAGTTTGCATAGCTAGATAATTCAAATTGAGTTTTATTTGACATCTTGCTTAAAGAACGCGCCAGAGAAGGCTCGTCATCCACCACAGCATCAATCTTTCCATCCTCAAGGAAACGCACTGCTTCAGGGATATCATCAAAAGCAATCACAGTGGCCTTAGGGTATTGCTTACGCACCAGATCTGATCCGGTAGTACCACGCGCCACACCAACATTAGCTTTGGCTAAGGATTCCGGTGTAGGAAACTTACCTTTTTTTGACAGTACTTTTTGGGCGGCGACAAAATAGCCAATACTGCAGCTCACTTCACGCTCACGCTCTGCTGTTTTCGTAAAGGTTGCAACCAGCACATCCACTTTGTTGGATTTCACGGCAGAAATACGCTCGCTAGGATCCAGATCCTGAACCACCAGCTTCACGCCTAGCTTTTTGGCGATCGCACCAGCGAAATCGACATCGTAACCAGAAACTGTTTGATTTTTATTTCTTTGGCCAAAAGGAGGGATATCAGCACGCACGCCAACAACCAAAGCACCACGCGCTTTAATCACATCCAGTAAATCGGCATGTGCCATCAGGCTACTACAAGCAAACAATGTGGCAAGTAAGAATTTATTCATTATATGAATCCTAATTTTGGGCAGTGTCAGACACAAAGCAGTAAATGCTTTGTACTAGTACATCAGTGTTTGCTTATTCTATGTGTTTGGGATATTTCCACAATTGGGGATAAGTCGCAAGTGTAGATACTTATACCCATTAAAGCCTTACTCACTGCCCTGCTTAAAACTCATATAAGCAGCTATTCTCCTGCACCAAGATGCTTTTTATTTCAGGCACTCAATATCATCAAATGTATATTGAGTGCCCTCCACAGACTAAGCCTGAATAAACCCACGAATCTGGCTTAGCAGCTCTTCTTCCTGATAAGGCTTACCCAAGAAGGCATTAACGCCCAGCTCGAATGCGTAATTCTTATGCTTATCTGCAGTACGCGAGGTAATCATAATGATAGGGATCTGACGCGTTCCCTCGTTAGCACGCACATTACGAGTCAGCTCAAAGCCATCCATACGCGGCATCTCGATATCCACCAGCATGACATCGGGTGTTACATCAGAAAGCTGTTGCAAAGCATCCACACCGTCTTTCGCTGTAAGCACCTGGAAGCCTTCACGCGCTAGCAAGCGTCCCGTGATTTTGCGCACCGTCAGGGAATCATCCACCACCATTACCAAAGGTGTGGTTTTGAGCGTTTCCGGCGCAGCAGATTCAGCAGTAGTACTCCGTGTTTCACCATGTGCCAGCAGCAAAAGTGGATTCATAATCATCACCACATCACCGTTACCCAGCACAGTAGCGCCTGTCACCCCTGGAATCCGTGCTAACTGTGGCCCAATGGTCTTCACTACCACCTCTTGGTTACGCAACAGCTCATCCACATGCAAGGCCATACGCCCGGTACCGCTACGCAGCAACAAAATAGTGTTATAGCGTTTTTGTTCAGGCACCGATTGCGCATCGCCCAACAATCTCGGGAAATAAGCAAATGGATAACGGTGATCCATCCATTCCTGGAAACGGCTCTCGTAAATTCGCTCCAATACGCCCAGCTTAATTTCCTGCACCTGCTCGATCATTCCCGAAGGAATAGCGAATTGCTGTCCACCCGCTTTCACCAGCACCACTTGGGTTACGGCAAGGGTTAAAGGCAGGTAAATGGTAAAGGTCGTTCCCACACCCGCTTGGCTGGATACGTCGATGCGTCCACCCAAATCACCCAATTTATTTTTTACCACGTCCATGCCGATACCACGGCCTGAAAGTGCAGTCAGCGAGCTCGCCGTACTGATGCCCGGCTCAAAAATCAGCTCGGTCACCATCTGATCGCTGGCATGAGCGGCCAGCAGACCTTTTTCCACCCCCTTAGCGCGAAGTGTTTCCAGATCGAGGCCCTTACCATCGTCTTTTAGCACTAAGACCAGCTCGTTACCTTCCTGTCTTACTTCAACCTGCACTTCACCAAACTCAGACTTACCCAAGGCAACTCGTTGTTCGGTTGTTTCCAGACCATGATCGATGGCGTTACGCAGCATATGCTCAAACGGCGACATCATTTGATCCAGCACCCCGCGATCAACTTCTACACGACCACCACGCAGCTCCAGATTGACCTTCTTACCGACATCCTTACCGGTCTGTCGAGTCAGACGGTAGAGGCGATCAGATAAGCTGCTAAACGGCACCATACGCACTCGCATCAGGCTTTGTTGTAGCTCTTTGGTCATCCGCGCCTGCTGGCTAAGCGCTGCAGTAGAATCATCGTGATTTTTCAGCAAGTTTTGCTGAATAGTTGCCACGTCGTTCACACTTTCAGCAATAAAACGCGTTACTTCCTGCAAACGGGTAAAGCGATCAAACTCAAGCGGATCAAAATTAGCCTCATGGCTTTCTTGTTCCTTCACCTTCGCCTGCATTTGCGATTCAGCTTGGATTTCCATCTCACGCAGCTGGCTGCGCAAACGATTTACGTTTTCTGTTAAATCGAGCAACGATGCTTTCATGGTGATCATTTCGGCATCAATACGCGATCGGGCAATCGAAACTTCACCGGCCTGATTCACCAGCTGATCCATCAGCTCTGATTTAACCCGGATCGTCGTGCCGCTTTCTACATCGACCTGATTAAGCGGAGCAGCTTTAGCAACGACAACCGGTTGTTTAACACCTTTTAATTCATCCGCTAAGGTTTGAATTAAATCAAAATCAGCATCAAGCGCGTCTAACAATGCCGCGGAGTAGTGATTACCAGCAGCCAGCAAGCGACTTTCCATTTGGTGGGCCACTTCCCCCATCCGCATCGCACCCGCCATCCGCGCGCTGCCTTTAAAGGTATGTAAATCACGCTTTAATGCACTGGATTCTTGCTGCACTTCGGCTGGCACACGCAAACCACGCAAAGAGCCGCTAATTTGCTGCATCAGCTCGTCTGCTTCTTCGATAAACACGGGCAAAAGCTGCTCATCAATATCATCGGTTTGCAGGCCATCCAGCTCAGATTGGCGCTGCACATCGTGTTTATCCAGCAACTGCTCAAACGGCGTCAGCGATTCCATATCCAAGAGGCTGACCAACTGCTCTTCTTCGTCGGCGCTATCCAGATCATCAGGCTGATTCAGCAAGCCATCAAGCAGCGGCGATAGAGCCTCTGACTCGTCTTTAAGCTCATCAACTACGGGTTCTGCCACCTCCTGTGTTTCAGCGACCTCGCTGCTAAGCGGCTCTGCCTCACCCTGTTGCTCAAACTCATTCACCGGTACCAGTGCTTCTGCCAACAGCTCGTGCTCTTTGAAGACATCCGACAATTCAGAATCAATTTCTTCTATCAAAGACTCGGCAAACGCATCGTTAGCAAGCTCGGCGGGCTGATCTAATCCATCCAGCAGTTGCTCGTGTTCTTTGAAGCTATCCAGTTCAGAGTCAATTTCAGCAACTAAAGGCTCAGCAAACACATCGCAGGCAGGCCCGGCAAGCTGATCCATCCCATCCAGCAGTTGCTCGTGCTCTTTGAAGGCATCCGGCAATTCAGAATCAATTTCTTCTATCAAAGACTCGGCAAACGCATCGTTAGCAAGCCCAGCAGGCTGATCCAGCCCATCCAGCAACGGCTCGTGCTCTTTAAAGGCATCCAGCTCTAGGCCAACCTCTACTGCCAGCTGCTCAGTAAACGTATCGCTGACAAGCTCTGGTTTGATCGCAAGATCAAGAGGGCCTTCAAGTGAAAAATCTAACGGCTCAGCGAGCTCATCAAGAGCTGCTTCTGGCTCTACGCCCGCGATATCGTCTGCTTCAACCACATCGGGCACGGCAAACTCTGCTGCACTGCTATCAAGCAGTAGGGCCTCATTTTCTGCCTCAGGCTCGCTTTCAGCTAAACCATGCCCAAGCTCGATCGCTACGCCTTCAGGCTCAATGGATTCATCCAAGGATATTTCATATGTTTCGGCTTGCAGATTTTGTAGAGCAAGGATTTCAGCCTCAGCAAAGCCTGGCGCTTCAAGAGCAAAAATAGACTTCAGCATGCTGCCGATTCGCTCTACAGCCTGATCCAGCGCGGGTTCCCGGCCGATCACCGTTTCACCCAGCTGCTGTACTGCGTGCTCGAGGGTATAAGCCAATTCGCCTAAGCTGCGAAAGCCTGCAGTCGAAGCAATGCCACCAAGGGTATGAGCAGCCAAAAGATAGGCTGATGGATGGCTGTTTTTTCCGCCTTGCAAGGTCTGCAAATATTGGGCTGCTTCATTGCGGAATAAGGAAAACAACGAGGACGATACCGTCACCGTACCGATTGTCACTTCGTCGCTGGCACCCTGCTCACCCTCAAGCGATACGCTGTCTTCAAATGGGGCAGAAACCACGTCAAGGTGGGCTTTTAGTTGCTCTGCTGCTGCAATCAGATCACTACCTTCAACCTGAGCAACGCCATCACGACCAAGCTGCTGCACCCACGTCGCAAACGCGGTATGCGCCTGGGCCAGTAATTGCAATAGCTCAGGCGTGGCGGTTTTTTCAATTTGCATCAGCTTATTGAGCAGTTGCTCAATGGCCCAGGCAACCTGAGCTAAGTGATTCAACCCCACCATGCGGCCACTGCCTTTTAAGGTGTGGAAGCTGCGCCTTAAGACAGTAAGCGCCTCTCTGTCATGCGGAGTCTGCTGACAAACCAAGATTTGCTCGGAAATACTCGCCAGCACCTCAGCCGCTTCTTCTAAGAAGACTTCAAGCAGCTCGGCATCTACTGCCGCGTCGCTTGCGGGCAATGGGCGCGAAGGATCAGGTAAAGGTTTAACATGCTGCGGTGCAGGTTCGGCATCAAGCTGCGGTTCTTCTTCCAGCTGTTCAAGCTCGTTTTGCGCTGCATCAGGCTGCACCGAGCCAGCCAGCTTATCAATCATCACCAAGAGCGAGGCAGGCTCGTCTCTGTTTTGGGCAATGCTATCAATATAAAAACCAAGGCAGGATAAACCTTCGGCCAATAGCTCCAGATCTTCTTGCGCAGGAAGCAGCAGCTCACTCTGCGTAAACTGCTCAATTCGCTGCTGACAGCGTTGTAATAGCTCAACAGCCTGATGCTTCTCCAGCATCACCAAAGCGCCTTGAATCTGGCGCAGGCTTGGGTCAATTTTATTTAATTCTGCGCTGCTGTCTGGTTTACGGAACCAGCCATCAAGAATGTCTTCAACTCCCTGCAAATTGCTGCGCATTTCGTGCGCCAATTGGGCTTGTAATAAGCGCTCTTGTGCCTGCCGGGTGATTTCATCAAGCTGAGGCAGCTCATTTTTTACAGTTGGGTGCAGCAAGCGCAGGCACATGGCCTCCGCCTGGGCAGGAAAATCATCTGCTAGGAGAGGGTAAATCACCAAGCAGTTATCGATCAGTAATAATGCGGTGGCCACTTCAAGGGCATCTGCATCACTCGGCGCATGATCATGCAAACGCTGCACAGCCACGGTAATCGCGGGCCATAGCTGATCCAAGCCCGGAATCGCTAAAGGCTCAGCACGCGCGGATAGTGGCTCAAAATCGGCCATAAAGGCATTTAAGCGTTCAAACTGACCCGAGCTGATTCTGCCCCAGCCTTCTTTACACGCATCCAGCTCTTCACGCAGGCTGCGGGCCAATAAGACACGCAATGCGGATTCGGGCGACAATAAATCGCTATCTGCGCCCGGTAATAAGCTCTCTAAAGCAAAGCCTTTGCGTAATGCCAAGGCTAGTGTGCTGCTGGTTTCCTGCATTAACAGGGCGTACAAAATATCACGGTATAAGCGCTCTGCAACTTTGCCTGAGCCCTCACTCAAACGGCGTAATTGCATATTGAGCCGCAAGATAAGCTGCTTCAGATCCAAATCTATATTTAAATCAAGCGGTCCTTGATGACGGCTTAAACCATCGAGTAAACCCGCGGCGGCCCACCAAAAATGACGCGAAATAGCCAAGGATTGCGTGGCCGCAATTTCAGCCAGACACTTGGCCATTACTCCCGCAGCGGCGGGCTCGTTACCAATCCAGCTCAGCAATACCGCTTCAAAACGTTGGCGGCGCAAACGAATAAAAGCACTCGCGTCAGCGGCTGCCACCGTGCGAACAGGCAAACCCTTAGGCAGCTCCAGATCAGCAAGGTGCGGAAAAAACAACTCGGCACCGCTCTCTGAAGCCTGACGCAAAGCAGCCATCTTTTTAAAGCTGCCAAGTAATCTTAAAGGCTGATTAGGCGCGCCTGCGGCAATTTGCTCCAGATAATGGCTGGCTTCTGCAATCGCTCTTTGGATAATGGCAAGTGTGTCAGGACTGATCTCGTCCGAGGCAAGTGTTTGTTCGATTTCTTCACAAAAACGCGCAAGGCCAGTGAGCTCAACCATTTGCACTGCACCATAAGCCTGATGCAAAAAGGTTCGAGCATGTTTCAGCAGTGCGCTATCTTTGGTCTCGCCAAACTGAGCCAAAGCTTGCGACGCTTTTTGTAAAGTTTGCTCGATTTCGCTCTTAACCCAGACCAGAGAGCCCAGATCAAATTCGGTGTGCGCGCTCATTTAAAGCCTATTTTCAAGTAACACTTCAACATATTAGATGTAGGTTGGGTTAAGCGATCTATCGTCATAACCCAACGTCCTTATCAGCCTCTTGGCTTAGCAAGCGTCATCGCCTAAGCCTATAGGCGTCAACTTAAGTGCCAAACTTAACCTTTGCAGAATAAGTTTTCTGCAGGCGGGCTATACAGCCCCCTGCAGATGCCGTCAGCTAGCAATAGAAAAATTAAAGCTTAAAGCCCGAAGCGGAGTCTTTCAGCTCTTGCGCCAGAGACGTGAGCTGCCCCACCGCCGCCGCAGATTGCTTCGTCCCTGCTGTAGTTTGCTCAGTAATAGCCAAAATATCACGCATGGACAAGTTAACCTTACTAGCCAGTTGGGTCTGATCTTCCGTTTCATGCGCAATCGATTCAATCAAACGCGCCAGATCACGGGAAACCTGACCAATCTCGGTCAGTGCCTGACCCGCGGCATCGGATAGTTTTGCCCCTTCAACCACACCCTGTGTGGAAACTTCCATCGCGGCTACCGCATCATGGGTATCGGTCTGAATCGTTTTCACAATCGCACTAATCTGCTTGGTCGCCTCGCCTGAACGTTCCGCCAGACGCTGCACTTCCTCAGCAACAATCGAGAAGCCGCGGCCTGCATCGCCCGCCGCAGCAGCCTGAATCGCCGCATTCAAAGCCAAAACGTTAGTCTGTTCGGTAATGTCTGAAATCAATTCAACGATTTCACTAATTTCTTGCGAGCTTTCACCCAGACGCTTAATCCGCTTCGCCGTTTCCTGAATTTGCTCGCGAATGTCGCCCATACCCTTAATCTGATTCTGTACCGCCTCTGCGCCCTTCTCTGCAGCCATCAGGGATGACTGCGCCACGTTGGCTGATTCGGCAGCATTGCTCGATACACCGCGAATCGATGTCACCATCTGCTCAACCGTCTGATTGGTACCTTCAATTTCTACAGATTGGCGTTCAGCAGCAGCCAGCAACTCATCAGAAATACCCTGCGCTTCTTGTGTGGCCGAAGTAACCTGCCCTGTTGCACGGTTAATCTTGGTAATCAGGGAACGCAGCTCTTCAATCGTGTAGTTAATCGAGTCAGCAATCGCCCCCGTCAGGTCTTCAGTAACCGATGCACGAACGGTCAAATCTCCGTCAGCTAAATCGGCCATTTCATTCAGCAGGCGCAAAATCGCCTCCTGATTCTTTTTGTTCTCGGCTTCCAGTACCAAACGACGACGTACCGACTCCTGGTTAAATACCGCCACCAGTAAATACAGGGCCAATACAGCTACCACGATAAAAATAAACTCTAAAAGACCATTGACGATACTACTGGCGGTGTTTTCATAGGCATCCGCCAGTTCGCTGGTTTCTTTCAATAGTTTTTCTGAGTCAGAAACGATACTTTGGCTGGCCATCCGCGAGCTCACCAAAGGCTGCATGTTTTTAGAGAACGAAGCCACAACCACTTCAAAGTCATTAAAACGCTTAGCAATTTCATTTAATTTAGCAATCATTTCAGGATTGCTAACCGCCCGCAGTTGCAGCTCTGTATTTTTGCCATCCAAAAATGCAGTTACGATTTCATCAAATAAAACCGCGTCCTTACCCAATAAAGACACCACTTCAGGGTTGATCAGATCATCGCCGAAAACGGTGTTCGAGTTTTTCGCCATACGCTGCGATAACATCGATAGGAGATACGCGTTCTCCATTTCGCTTGCATTACCGCCATTTGCGGCCAGCAGTTTGGCGAAATCCTGGGTGTTTTCCAGTAATACGGCATCGTTACGGTTAATCGTAAATACAGACTGACCAATCGTCACCAAAGCTTTCTCTTGCTTCAGGATGGTATCTACGGTGGGGCGGGATGCATTGCTACTAAACGATTGCTTCCACGTCGCATTAATCGAGCTAATCAGCTTGGATGGGTTATGCGACAACAAGCTAACCAGCAAGCCACCGCTCGACAGCTGCGTCAAATTGGCGTCAAAGCGAACATAAGCATCTTTCAAAATAGGGAAAGCGTCTGCCTTACCCTGAACAGCCTGCGTAGATGCTCGCGCAATACGCTGCGAAAGCATCTGCATTTCAGTAGAAATAGCACGACGCTCAGCGTTATAAGACGAAGCTCGAAACGCAAGAAACGCGGTAATAATAAACAAGCCGGCAGAAAGCAACATAACCGCTAGCAAAATAGCCATTTGCTGACGAATTGGCAGCGCCCCAATCACGGGCAATGGTTTTTTTACTTGTGTGTCATCCGACTCAGGCAGACTCAACTTTCCCATGATCCATGTTGTTTTTGTCGGCTCATAATTAGCCGCAACAGGAGCCGCTTGTTTGCTTCCGGAAAAAAGGCGTTTTACGCCATCCAGATTCAGTGCCATTTTGTGTTACTCCCAATCCCGTATCTATTTTTATGGGTGCTGCTCATTAAACAGACCATTTAAAACCACTACGCCCTCACCATCATCCAATGATGTATGAGAGCAATGGCAGGAACGCCCAGCTTACAGTCATAAACCGAGCTTTTTTACTACCCTGCCATGCTCTGGCCAAGGGGATGCTACATTTTTCAACAGCCCGCTACATTTGACCTGTCTGTAAAAAAGCAGGCTGTGCAACTAAAGTCTGAATATCTAAGCTACGCCAAGAAACACCCACCGCATCGCGATACGCATCTCCTGTACAAGCAGATGAGCGGCTAAGTACAGAATCAGGCGTTAAATCTGCTAAATGCTTTAAACCAAGCATGCGATCAACCAACACCGCGCAATGCAAGATATGCCGAGGATGCAAGAGCAATAATCTCGCGGCAGGGGTAGCGGATAAGCTGCCCGTGCCAAGAAACGCAGCCAGATCACTCACACTGACTAAATTACCCCGTAAGTTCGCCACCCCTTTAAACCAGTGGTGAACCAAGGGAACAGTTGAAAGGGCTGGCACAGGCATCACCTCAGCCACGTCTGATAAATCAACCAGCCAATTCTCTCCGCCGATTCTCACGCCCAAACGAGCATCAACTTGAGCACTTGCTGCCACGCTTTTTAAACGCGCCATTACCCCTTCTTGATAATCGCGCAGGCTAATCCGTTTGGCCATGATTCTTCCGCTTAAATAAGCTGCAATTTAAAATACAACAGATCAAAATTCAGTCAATACCTGATTCACCTCAATAGGAGGCAGAAAATCATGCCGAAGAAACACTAAACGAGTAAATGGCTGACTCATTTTAGAATCAGCCATTCGCTTTAAAAATGCGGACTAAATCTCACCTAAATGGCGTTATTTCTGGCCCGATTTTTATGTTTCTTACAGATATATTGCGGCTTAATCAAGCAGCTCTATATCAAAGGCTTGGCATAGGAATAAGCTATTTTTTACAAAGCCGCAATTTTGGCAAGCAATTCCTGGGGGTCAACCGGTTTAACCACGTATTCCACGGCACCTTGTCTGCGCCCCCAGACCATATCTGTTTCCTGGTTTTTAGAAGTGCACATAATGATAGGAATATGCTTAGTCACTTCATCACGGCTAATTGTGCGAGTTGCTTGAAAGCCATTCATTCCTGGCATTACAACATCCATCAGAATTAAATCTGGCATTAATTCTTTAACTTTTGCCACCGCTTCCTCACCCGACTCTGCGGTGACGACTTGAAAACCATTCTTCGTAAGTAATTCACCTAGGAAATGACGCTCTGTTGGTGAATCATCGACGATAAATATTTTTTTGATACTCATTGGTGTCCTACCCATAGTCAAACGCTGCGAATATGCGCAGCAACAGCCTGCAATAGGCTGTCTTTAGTAAAAGGCTTAGTTAAATACTCATCAGACCCAACCATCCTGCCTCTGGCACGATCAAATAAACCATCTTTAGAGGACAGCATAATAACGGGAGTCGTTTTATATCGAGGATTTTTTTTAATCAGCGAGCAGGTTTGATAGCCATCAAGCCTTGGCATCATTACATCAACAAAAATCACATCGGGTAAACGATCGCTGATTTTAGCCAATGCATCAAAACCGTCCTCTGCAAGAATCACCTCGCAGCCAGCCTGCCCCAAAAAAATCTCCGCACTTCTGCGTATGGTATTGCTGTCATCAATCACCATGACTTTTACCCCGGCGAGCTGTGACATTACTTTTTTCCCCTCATCAATTTTCTTAGCATGGTTTTATCGGGAGCAAACAAAAATTATAATATTAGTGGGCAGTATATGCGCCCTATTTTATCTGCGCACATTCTTTGCCGCAAAATAATAGGCCAATACTAAGAAAATAAGAAGATAGAGGGATATAGAAAAAAAAGAAACCCCGGTCTGAGCAGGCATTGACCGGGGTCATACAGGCTTTGGCACGTTGCCAAAGCACCCGCTCAGGGAGGAAAAAGCGGGAGGTGCAGGGGCGCACCTAGAATCAAGATAGAACCCCGGCATAAAACTGCAAGCCTGTTTACTCCCCGTCTATCAGCTCTGGGTTTTCACCTACGCTTTTGAGCTGCTCTGACTGGTAATTCATGGCATCAAACCAGCCGCCAACGACCTTTTCAGTAATATCTGCTCCTAGCTTTTTAGAGCTGGAAAACAGCTGAACTGTAATCATCGATTCGTCAGCAAACTCTGCCTCTACCTTGCGTAAAATGGCAATTTGATCTTGGCGGTTCAATTTGTCACATTTGGTCAAAATGCAGTGGATCGGCTTGCCCGTTGGGCGAAACCAGTCGAGCATTTGACGATCTAAATCGGTAAGTGGACGGCGAGAGTCCATAATCAATACCAGACCGATTAAGTTAGTTCGCCTTACCAGATACTGGCTAAGCAATTTTTCCCAGTGTTGTCTTACTGACACAGGTACTTCAGCGTAACCATAACCTGGCAAGTCAACCAATCGGTTGTTGGCGTTACCAAATTTGAAATAGTTGATATGTTGAGTACGGCCCGGTGTTTTAGAAACAAAGGCAAGCCGCGTATGGTTAGCCAGTGTATTGATAGCACTGGACTTGCCGGCGTTGGAGCGTCCGGCGAATGCAACTTCCATACCGTCAGCCGGAAGAGCCTTCAGGTCGTTGACGGTTGTCAGGAATTGCAAGCCTTGGAAAAGCGACATTGGGTAACCACTGTGGTTTGTGAACGGGTCTTGTTATAGAATACCAGCAATTGAATAATCTTCGGCCGGTTCAACTTATTGCAAAATTGACTGCGAC
The DNA here is from genome assembly GCF_042664895.1 of Iodobacter arcticus. Classification (NCBI taxonomy): domain Bacteria; kingdom Pseudomonadati; phylum Pseudomonadota; class Betaproteobacteria; order Neisseriales; family Chitinibacteraceae; genus Iodobacter; species Iodobacter arcticus. The sequence continues at coordinate 181,827 of NZ_JBHTBQ010000006.1, read as the reverse complement.
GCTCGTACGGCATGCTAAAAACAAAAAAATCCTCATTTACTCTAGTAAATTCCAGATTTTTTGTCTTACCTGCCCAGTACCTGCCCCGCCCTATTTTGCAGCAAGCTGATTTATCCGGCTACTCGCACTTTTGAGGAGCAAATGCTTATGCGCCGTGCGCCTGTTGCAGCAATCATTGCCACACTATTAATGGTGGCCCCGACCGCATTTGCCGCTGGCGGCACTAAAGCAGATCCGGCAAAAGGTAAACAATTGGTCGAGCAAGTCTGCGCGGCCTGTCATGGTATTGATGGAAACAGCGCTGCATCTGCTAATCCCAGCCTTGCAGGCCAACATCCTGAATACATTGTAAAACAATTGGTCGAGTACAAGACGGCTAAGCGAAAAAATCCCGTTATGATGGGAATGGCAGCGCCTTTATCTCCTGCTGATATGGCCAATGTAGCGGAATACTTCTCCCAGCAGCCCGCCAAAGATCGTGGCGCATCTGATAAAGCGCTGATCGAAACCGGTAAAAAAATCTACCGTGGCGGCATTATGGCGAAGGGTGTTCCTGCCTGTATGGCCTGTCATGGCCCGTCTGGCGCAGGGATTCCCGGACAATACCCTCGCATGGGTGGCCAGCACTCGGCCTACACCTTGGCTCAGCTCAATACTTTCCGTAGCGGTGAGCGCACCAACAACAGCGTAATGACTGATGTTGCGGCCAGATTGTCTGATGCAGAAATTAAAGCCGTTGCTGAATATATTCAGGCACTGCATTAATTTAGACCGTAGAGCAGCACAAGCTGGCTCAATCCGCTTGTGTTGCTACTCCTTACCGGAACTTTATTCGGTATCAGGGTTCTTTTAAGCTAGCTACAAACAACTGTAGTTGATTAACGGATCCCTAGAACAAGGGGCTTATGCCCCTTTTTGACTTCTATGACACCCAAAACTTCTTTTCTAAAAGCATGGTACGAATTATTTTCGTCGATGCGTTTTGCCGTAAGCCTGCTGACTATTCTTGCAATTGCTTCGATTATCGGTACCGTCCTCAAACAAAACGAACCTTACGCCAATTATAAAATTGAGTTTGGTGAATTCTGGTTTCATATTTTTCATCCCTTAGGCCTGTTTGACGTTTACCACAGCGCATGGTTTTTGCTGATACTTTGCTTTCTGGTGCTTTCCACCAGCTTATGTATCTGGCGGCAGTGGCCGGGAGTTTGGCGTGATATTCGCGGCTACCGCGAAAATGCCAGCAATAACTCGCTGCGCCTGATGTCGCACAATACCGAACTGGACAGCGAATTAGCCTCCGAAGAAGTGATTGATGTGCTGGCTAACCGTGGCTACCGCAGCCGTATTCGGGAAGAACACGGCCATGTACTGATTGCTGCCAAAAAAGGCAGCTTTCAGCGTTTGGGCTATTTATTTGCCCATGCCGCCATTGTCGTGATCTGCTTAGGCGGCTTACTTGATGGCAATGTGCCGCTCAAGCTAACCGAGCTATTTGGCTTTAAAACGCCAGAAATACACGACGTACCTCAAAGCAAAGTCCCCGAACAAAGCCGCTTGCCCGAAGATAATTTATCTTTCCGTGGCAACGTCACTCTGCCCGAAGGCTCGGTAGGAGATGTGGTCTTTTTAAACGCAGGCCAAGGTTATTTTGTACAAGAGCTGCCATTTGCACTGCGTTTAAATAAGTTTTATATCGAGCATTACTCCACAGGCCAGCCTAAGCTCTTTGCCAGTGACATCGATTTACTCGATAAAAAAACCGGCAAAGTGCTGCGCAGAGCCAAGGTAGAGGTCAATAAGCCACTAATTTATAATGGAGTTGCCGTATATCAAGCCAGCTTTGGCGATGGCGGCTCCTCGCTGGAAATGCGGCGCTGGGATTTAAACAGCAACACCTCGCAAGCACTAAGTGCCCGCTCGCAAGCCAGCCAGGCGATTCAAATTAATGGCCAACCTTACCAGCTAGAAATGGGTGATTTCCGCGCATTTAATATTGAAAACATGGGCAAAGTGGCCAACAACGCCATGGCCGTCAGCAAATTTGCCCAAGCCATGGCCTCTGCCCAAGCCGTGCAAAGCGAACACAATCTCAAAAATATCGGCCCATCGATTCAATTTAAATTGCGCGATAAAAACGGCCAGGCAATCGAATACCTGAATTATTTCTCCCCTTTCTTTGAAAAAAGCGCAGGTTATGCCGTAACAGGCATGCGCCGCGAAGTGGCAGCACCTTTCCAGTTTGTCCGTATTCCTCTCGACAAGGAAATGGAAGCCAACACCTTTATGCGCTTGCGAGCGGCTCTGCTGGATAAATCGCTCTACCCGGAAATTGCCCGCCGTACCGCAGCCAAAGCATTTCAAAGTGGCGGGATTTCCAAAGAAGGTGAAGCACAATTTAAAGATGTCACCATCGGAGTGCTCACTCGCTTTAGCGAAGGCGGCTTTCCTGCCATAGAAAGTTTCCTTGATGATAAAGTCCCCAAAGATCAGCGCCAGACCGTTGCCCAAACCTATATCAAGATTCTGCAAGGCACGGTGATTGATGCAATGGATGTGGCACAAGGACGCGCTAGCCTGCCGATACTGCCTATTGATGAGACGCAATATCGCTTTCTAATGGATAGTCTGGTGGCAGTGAGCAGCTTATTTGAATACGGGCCGCCAATCTGGCTGGAAGCGAATCGCTTTGATGAAGTCAAAGCCAGTGGCTTTCAGATTACCCGCGCTCCGGGCCAGAATATTGTTTATTTCGGCTCTTTATTATTAGTTATCGGTATCTTCTGCATGTTTTATATTCGTGAAAATCGCGTTTGGGTGCGCCTTGCCTCTGGCAAAACCTTAATCGCCATGAGTAGCAACCGCAAAAACTCCGATCTGGATCATGAATTTACCGAGCTAAGCTCGGCTCTGGCTGCCAAAGGAAAAACACAATGAGTCTCTCCAAACGCCGTCTGTCACCGTTTGATATGGTGTTTGCCGGTCTGATTATTGCCTCTGGGCTATTTGCCTATAAGCGCTACGCCGCGTTTATGGATTATTACGAAGAAGGCATCTTACTTGGCACCGTGGCCGCCATCGTATGGTTTGGCCGTTTTTGGCCAGCGATGCGCGTATTTTTGCCGGTCAGCGCACTGTTCGCTCTGGCAGGGATTGGCCTGTATCAAAACTCGCTGGCTAATGGGCAAAGTGTTTTCTGGCTCAAATATATCCTCTCCAGCCAATCGGCCGTGATGTGGATGTGCGTGCTTTATCTTTTGGCCACACTGATGTACTGGCTAGGCATGTTGCGCCGCTCTAATACCGCTCTGGATATCGCCAGCAGCTTAACTTGGGCTGCAGCTTCCGCCGCGCTGATCTCTAAACTGGTGCGCTGGTATGAAAGCTATTTAATCGGCGCAGATGTAGGCCATATCCCTGTTTCCAATCTGTACGAAGTCTTTATTCTGTTTTGCCTGATTACTACCCTGATGTATCTGTACTACGAGCAAAAATTCAAAGCACAGAGCATGGCTAAAACCATGGGCGCATTTGTACTACCCATCATTCTGGCCGCGGTTGGTTTTATTCTCTGGTATAGCGTTGATCGTCAGGCGCATGAGATTCAGCCGCTCATCCCTGCCCTGCAATCCTGGTGGATGAAGATTCATGTACCGGCAAACTTTGTGGGCTACGGTGCATTTGCATTATCTGCGGGCTTGGCAACGGCTCAGCTTTTAGTTTCGCGTGGCATTCTGGTCAACCGTCTGCCTAGCTACGAAACGCTGGGCGAAGTGATGTACAAAGCGATATCCATCGGCTTTCTGTTCTTTACCATCGCCACCATTTTAGGCGCGATGTGGGCTGCCGAAGCGTGGGGTGGCTACTGGAGCTGGGATCCAAAAGAAACATGGGCGCTGATTGTATGGCTCAACTACGCATCATGGCTGCATATGCGCTTAGTGAAAGGCTGGCGCGGCAATATCTTGGCTTGGTGGGCACTGATTGGCTTGCTAGTCACCACCTTCGCTTTTATTGGTGTAAATATGTTTTTATCAGGCTTACATTCATACGGCGGCTTATAAGTAACATCTTACTAAATCCAGCAAAGCTTTATAAAATATCGCCTCATGCACCCCTGTGCATGGAGGCGAATTACTTTCTAGCCCTGAATGCATTATGAAAGTACCACCTCTTGCTAAATACTTACAAATACAGCCTATCCTCACCATACCTCAATACTGTTGATGCTCTAGACAAGGCACCTACACGCCTTTCCCCCTCCTCAATTAAAGTGACTCTCACTCCACTGCATCTAGCGTGCAAGAACGTACTCCTGCTCGCCACCGCTCATTCTTAGCAATAAATATAAGCCCTAAGCAAGAAAACAAAATAACTTACTTACAGAAATACCTGCTCAATATCGATGAGTATTTGACTCTCAAGCAAAGCCCATCTAGCTTTACTTATGCTTTTTCACTTACTTTACTTTTTAAAGAGGCCGAGGCCATCCATGAAAGCGGCTTGGTTTGATGATCTTATCCGCTTAGTTTTGACTCGTACCGGCATCGTCGTTCGCGAGCAGGATAGCCCGCTGCTGTGCAAAGAAATAGAAGTCTTGAGCAGCAAGCAACTTGGCCTGACCCCCACAGAATTACTGATGTCCTTGCATCAAAGCAAAACCGAATCGAGCAAGGTATGGCGAGAGCTGCTGGCCCTACTCACCGTCGGTGAATCATATTTCTTCCGCGATCAGGGGCAATTTAGCCTACTTAGCGATCACATCCTACCGGAGCTTATTGCGCATAAGTGTGAATCTCGGCGGCTACGCATTTGGAGTGCCGCTTGCTCATCAGGGGAGGAAGCCTATTCGATTGCCATTATGATTAGCCAATTACTGCCCATACTGGCCGCTGGGCAACAATGGGATATTACAATTGTTGCCAGCGATATTAATCAAGCCGTTTTAGATAAAGCCCGTGCGGGTATTTATAGTGCGTGGTCATTTCGCCGCGTCGATCCGGCGGTCAAAGAAATGTATTTCACTAAGCAGGGGGATGGCTGGAAGATTAATCAAGATATACAAAACAAGGTGCATTTTTGCTACGGTAATTTACTCGAAGATCAATATCCTAGTTTAGGATCGGCACTGCATGATTTTGATTTAATTATTTGCCGTAATGTATTTATCTATTTTCAAGCAGAAACAGTGAATAAAATCGCCAGCAAATTAGCGGACTGTTTAAATGAGCATGGCTATTTAATTGCAGGCCATGGCGAATTAGGCCTACGGGGCATTAAAGGATTAGAAACAAAAAGCCTTGATAATCTGGTGGTGTATAAAAAAGGAAATACAACACCCATAGTAATGCCTCCAGTATTCAAGCCTATCGCTGCGGCCATGATTACGATACCAATGATCCAAGCTGCACCAACGATTACAGTAAAACCAATAAAACCTGCTCCCGTCTTTGCTAAGTTATTACAAGAGGCAAAAACACTGGCCAATCAAGGCCAATACGATATGGCTGCGCTAAATTGCCAGCAGGCAATCAGTATGAATCAAGATTCACCGCAGCCTCATTTTGTATTGGCCCAAATCGCCGAAGTGCAAGGCCGTCGCCAAGAAAGCAAAGTGATACTCAAAAAAGCTTTGTATTTAGATCACGAATTTCTGCCTGGTTATGTCGAATTATTTAATATCTATTTGCAAGAAGATAATAAAAAATTAGCAGGAAAAATGCTCGCTAGCGCCCTTCATATTGTACGCAATCTACCTGGCCATACTCCGGTTCATTTATACGATGAAACCAATGCCAGTGAATTACTAACTTTATTAGAACAATTTCAAACCAGCTTATAAGCGGTGAAACAAATGGAAATATCTAGTAATTTATATTTTGTATTTAGTTTAAATAACGCGCTGTATGCGATTGATGCCTTGGCCGTTAATATGACGTTTAGCCTCCCCGCCATTCGTAATATGGAAGATGCGCCAAGCTATATTGCCGGAGTAATTAATTTACGCGGCAGCATTATCCCTGTCTTGGATTTAAGCCTGCTCTTAGGCGGTGGCACACAAGAAAAAAATCTATCCGATGCAATTTTGGTGATGCAAAACGGGAAAGCACTGGTTGGCATGATTGTGAATGAAGTGCTGGACGTGATTAATATCTCCAGCGAGCAAATTGATATTCCACCAAGGCTAGAAGGCAAAAAACAGCGCCATACCTCCCTTGTGCTAGGAATGGCGCGGGTGGATGAGCAGATCATTAGTATTCTGGATCATAGCCGCTTGATGGATCAAGAAAGCGATCTCATGCTGGACGAGCAACAGCATAACGATCTATATAAAACACCAGATGTGCCGAGTAATGGCGATAAAAGCATTTATCAAAAACGCGCCGCAGAATTAATGCGCAAAGTAGAAGCCGATAGCGATAGCGAAACCCTGCAATTGGCGGTGGTTTTACTCGGCCAAGAATACTTTGGTATGGATATTCGCTATGTGAATGAATTTACCAAAATTAAAAACATTATTCCCCTCCCCAATTGCCCCCAACATGTATTGGGCAATATGAATTTGCGCGGCAGTATTCTCACCATTATTGATATTCGCAATACCCTAGGTATGTATTCAGAAACCTTTAACCACAGCGCCAAGATTGTCGTCAGCTCAGCAGGCGATATTTTAGTCGGCGTGGCCGTAGATGAGATCGACGATATTGTGCAAGTGAGCCCCACTGATGTCGTACCGCTGCCCGCATCCACCCATTCTGATGTCTTGCGCTATGTCATGGGCACGGTGCATTACAACCAAAAAGCCATGACGATTCTTAATTTGCCGGAAATTTTAAAAAACAAAGATTTAGTTGTAAACGAGCGTTAGCAATGCCAATTGAAGAAGGCATTACCCAAGGAGATCGTCATGTTTGAAGGATTAAAACTCAAATACAGCATTTTGCTAGGCTATGTTATGCCACTGCTGCTGCTGATCGTGGTTGGCTTTATTGTTTACAAAAATATCAAAACGGCCGAGGAGCAATCTATAGCTGCGGAACAAGCCAGCGAAATTGTCGCAGAGGCCGCATCGCTTCAATTTCATTTAGTCGGCATGCAGGCCTCTGCTCGCGGCATGCTCTTGATCAAAAATGACAAAGATCATACGAATTATCAGGAGCATGTAGCCGAGTACAAAAAAACAATGGATGCTTTAGAAGGTATGGTGCATGACCCCAAGCAACGTGAAGCCCTAAGTAAAATTAAAGAATTAGCACAGTTCCTTAAAGATGCCACCGGCAGCTATATGAGCCAAGTTCAGGAAGGTGCCGCTGAAACTGCTCTGGCTACTTTTCGCGCAGGAAAAACATTATCTGCGGGCCATGAATTACAAGTGACCGTCAATGAATTCCAAAAAAAGGAACGTGAATTACATGACGAACGACAAAAGAATGCCACGGAGGCATTTACTTCGCTCATTACCACCCTCGTGTATGGCATCGTGCTCGCCGTTGTTTCGGCCATCCTACTCGGCCTATTTGTGGCCTCGCGCATTACTCGCACCATCAATGTAGCGGTCAATGCGGCCGCAACAACATCGAGCGAAATTGCCGCCACCATCGCCCAGCACGAGCGCACGGCCAATCAGCAGGCGGCCATGACCAATGAGATGACCACCACGTTGGAAGAATTATCCGTCTCCTCGCGCCAGTCTTCAGACCAATCGACCAATGCTGCCGATATGGCCAAAAACGCCAGCAATATGACCGAAGACGGCAATGAAGCGATACGGCAAGTGGTCGAAGCCATGGGCGGTTTGAAAGTCAAAATTGGTGCGATTGCCGAGCAAATTTTGTCACTGTCTGAGCAAACGGGCCAAATTGGCACCATCACCGAGCTGGTCAAAGATCTCTCCAACCAAATCAATATGCTGGCCTTAAACGCCGCCGTCGAGGCCGCCCGAGCAGGCGAGCATGGCAAAGGCTTCTCGGTGGTGGCAGCAGAAGTCAGAAAGCTATCGGTAGAAAGTAAAAAATCCGCCGAGCAAGCCAAGGGCATTGTTTCAGGCATTCAAAAAGCCTCTGATACCACCATCATGCGCACCGAAGAAGGCACCCGCAATATCGAAACTGTGATGGGCATTGTTGCCAAGGTGAACGAGCTATTTGAATCGATTTCTGGCTTATCCAATCAGGTTTATCAAAGCTCGCAACAAGGTGCACTCAACGCCAAGCAACAAACCGCCGCCATTGCCGAGGTGGTAGGAGCCGCGAACACCATGAACGCCGGAGCCAAAGAAACCGCCGCCGGTATCACCCAAACCAAGGTCGGCATCCAGAACTTGAACGAAGCCAATAACAAGCTGAAATCGATTGTTTGATTAAAAAAACAGCGTCTTGCTATATTTAGTTGGGCGGGTGAAACCCCACTTAGTAATTTTTGTACATTAGCAAACAACGAAAAACACAATAACCACGCTCTTCGCATAGGGCTTAAAAGTCCCCTTGAAACACGCCGTAGCGAGGAACAAGCGGGGCGGGGTTTCGGCAAGGGAGCGAGGAACGAGCCAATCCCGCCCGCCGCCGACTCGATTGTCCACAGCGAAGGGGCTTTCGTGTTTCGTGGGGTCGCCTTCTTTTGGTTCTTTTCTTGGCGAAGCAAGAAAAGAACGCCCCTGCGGGGGCTCCCGCGCCTAAATCAACGTGCCGAAGGCACTAAAAAGGTCTTTTTGTATTTGCTTAGAAAAAACGGCGGGTTTCACCCGCCCTACAAAAGGCTCGATCGCCTGGGAGGTCGCATGATAGAAGATAATGAGATGCGCGATTTATTCCGCATCGAAAGCAGTGAACACCTGCAAGCGATTGAAGATGGCTTACTGAAAATTGAAAAAGATCCTGACAATCTGGCACAGCTAGAGGAGCTATTTCGTGAAGCACATAGCTTAAAAGGTGCTTCACGGATGCTGGAGCTCTATGATATCGAGCGTATTTTCCATCGCTTTGAGGATATATTAGGCAAGGTCAGAATCAGCGGGCAACACATGGCTGGCGATACCATAGATGGCATGTATAAATCGCTTGATGCCATCAGAAAGCTAGTCGATGAGGCGGTAAATGGCGGCATTGCCGATGTAGATGTCTCTGAAGTTCTCGCCTCACTCAAAATACCCGGCATAGCCGTGTTAAACACAACTGAAACCATTGCGAAAGATAGCCTCACCTCCACCCAGCAAACAGCAATTGCGGCTCAGATTGAGCCCACCCCCAACCTGCCACAATCTGACACATACCCTGCCTCAAGCGAGCCCATTCCAAACGGGCAAATTGATGAAGTCTTTGATGTAAGCAAAGCGATTCTCAGCAGCAAAGCCAATACCGAACAATTTGTCATCGAAACCATACGCGTTGAAACGCGTAAGCTCGATATGCTGATGACACATGCAGGCGAGCTAACCGTCGCAAAAATTCGCATTGCCCGCCGTCATATGGAGCTGGAAGAACTCCAAGAGAAATGGGACCAAATTTATCTAAATATTAAAAATTCCAGCGCTAAAAACGCCCATCTGCTCAGCATGCTGGATCAATACACCAGCCATTTAGAAAACTTAATCAGTGCCGCTTATGAGGACAGTGCAAGGCTGGATTTTGTCACTGGTGAGCTAGAAGAAGGCATTCGCACCATACGTCTGCTGCCACTTTCCACTATTTTTAATTTATTCGGGCTGATGGTCAGAAAGCTGTCTCGTGAGCGCGCTAAAGAAGTAGAGCTATATATCGAAGGCGGTGAAATCACCGCAGATAAGCGCATTTTGGAAGAAATGAAAGACCCGCTTATGCATATCCTTAGAAATGCAATTGACCATGGCCTTGAGTTGCCAGCAGAGCGTTTAGCCAAAGGTAAATCCAGCACAGGAAACATCAGGCTGCGTGCCTATCAATCATCATCCAAAATTGTCATTGAAATTGAAGATGATGGCCGGGGACTGGATCTGCAAGCGATCAAAAGTGCCGCCAGTAAAACGCGCTTATGGCGAGAAGAAGAATTAGCAGCGATGAGCGATGAGCAAGTGATGGGCCTGATATTTATGCCCGGTTTTTCTACCAGTCACTTTGTTTCTGATGTGTCCGGGCGCGGCGTAGGTATGGATGTGGTACGCGCCAATGTAGAAAAGCTTAAAGGCAACGTGAATGTATCGTCCGTGCCGGGCCAGTCATGCACCATCAATATCAAGCTACCACTCACCCTCGCCACATCACGGGTTTTGATTGTGCTCGCAAATTCAATCAAATATGCAGTGCCGGTTGAATATGTACAGAAATCCTATCCGCTTTCAAAAAAAGAGCTATTCACCGTAGAAGGCCATCTGGCCACCATGTTTGAAGATAAAGCCGTCGCAGTGGCTAGGCTACTTGATTTGCTGCAATTTAAGCGCAATGATTTTGTCCCCGCAGCCGATGATAAGGCCGAACAAAAAGCCGATGAATCATCGCCGTGCATCATTATGGAGGTCAATGGCGAGCGCTTTGGCCTGATCGTCGATGAATTACTCGATGAGCAGGAAATTGTTTTGAAATCACAAAGCGCCCTGCTCAAACATATCAGTGATCTGTCCGGCGTCACCATCCTAGGCACAGGCGAAGTATGCATGGTGCTTAACCCGCCTGATTTCATCGCTAAGCTCAAACAGCAAGCCAGCCAAGCCGTCACCGCCAGCAGCCAGGAAGTAGAACGTAAAAAACAATTAATCTTATTGGCCGAAGATAGCTTAACCACCCGCGCCCAGATGAAGCGCATTTTGGAATCAGGCGGCTATGAAGTAGTCATGGCAGTCGATGGCCTAGATGCTTTTAGCAAGCTGGAAACACGGCCCTTTGACGCGATTGTGAGCGATATCAATATGCCCAATATGGATGGCTTAACGCTGGTTCAGAAAGTGCGCAGCAATAAAAAACACACCGAGCTGCCCATCGTACTGGTCACCATGTTATCCACCGAAGAAGATAAAAGGCGGGGCATGGAAGCAGGGGCCAACGCTTATATTTCTAAAGCGGCTTTTGAACAAAAGCTCTTACTCGATACCTTAAGAAGATTGGTGTGAAATGCGACCAGATAAAATACGAGTCCTGCTGGTTGATGATTCGCCGATTGCGCTTCGTATCTTAATAAAAATATTGGAAAAAGCCGATGATATCGAAATAATTGGCACTGCCAGCAATGGCAAACAAGCTTTAAAAATGATTGCCAGCTTAAACCCGGCCGTGGTTTGTACCGATTTTCATATGCTAGGCATGGATGGTTTAGAGCTGATACAAAACATCATGGAACATCATCCATGCCCTGTGCTGGTCATTAGCGTCTCGGCCATGCCCGGCTCGGTAAATGTATTTAAACTACTTGAAGCAGGCGCTTTAGATATCGTCACCAAACCTAGGCTGGAGCAAGAATCTGTTTATGGTGGCATTCGCTCTGAATTACTTAGCAAAATACGTATTTTGGCGGGTGTGCATGTGTTTCGTAAAAAGAACCCTGCCCCCCGCTTGCTACCCGATATCCTCTCAGCAGCAAGCTGTAAATACCGCTTACTCATCATTGGTGCATCAACTGGTGGGCCACAGGCGCTGCAAGCCATACTCTCGCAGTTACCAATCAACTTTCCGCTGCCTATTATTTGTATTCAACACATCAGCGATGGCTTTTTGCATAATTTAGTCTCATGGCTAGGCGAGCAATCTGCTTTAAAATGCCAGATCGCTGCAGCGGGCCTAGCTCCACAGGCTGGGCATGTGTATTTTCCTCAGGAAAAAATGCAGCTCGAATTTGATTCCTATGGCCGCTTCTTAATGAGTAATAATGTGCCCAATAAGGGGCACTGCCCTTCCGTTAGTACTACCATGCAATCTGCAGCAAAACAGTTTGGTGAAAATACAATCTCTGTTTTGCTGACAGGAATGGGCGATGATGGGGCAGATGGTATGCAAGCCATCAGCCAAGCGGGTGGCATGACCATTGCCCAAGATGAAAAAAGTTGCGTGGTCTTTGGAATGCCTAAGCAAGCTATTGAGCTGGGTTCAGCCAAGCGCATCTTGGCTTTAAACGATATTGCACCCCATTTAATCAGCCTCTGCCTGAGAGCCGCCTAATGAGCACATTCGATTCCAGCCCAAGCGGCATAGCGACATCGGTGTTAATCGTCGAAGACAGCACGATTCAGGCCATCATGCTCAAGCGTATTTTGCTGGCCGAGGGTTATCAGGTTTTACTCGCAAAAAATGGCAGTGAAGGGCTGGAAATCACACGCAGCCAGCGGCCTGATATCGTCATCAGCGATATTAATATGCCCAATATGAATGGCTTTGAATTATGCACATATATTAAGCAAGATCCTGCCCTGCAAGATATCCCGGTGATTCTGTTAACCTCGCTCACTGATGTAAAAGACGTCATCAAGGGGCTTGAATGCCGTGCGGATAATTTTTTGACCAAGCCCTACGATACAAATGATTTATTGCTCCGCATTAAATATATGCTGCTCAGCCGCGATATCTATAAAAACAACGATGCAGATGCAGGCGTACCGGTTTTTTTCTCGGGAGAGAAGTATTTAATTAAATCTGATAAACAACATATTCTAAGCCTGTTGCTTTCTATTTATGAAACTGCAGTACAAAATAATAATAAACTATTAGAAATGCAGGAACATATTCGCAGTGCCAATGAAAAACTAGAACAAATGGTTAAAGAAAGAACCGGCGAACTCTCTAAAGAAGTAGAAGAGCACAAAGCGGCAGAGCAAAAAATATTAAAATTAAACCTGGAATTAGAAAGCCGGGTAGAAGAGCGCACTGCGCAACTACAATTAAGCTACAAAGAGCTAGAAAAAGCACGTGATTCAGCCGAACAAGCCACCAAGGCAAAAAGTGATTTTTTAGCGTCAATGAGCCATGAAATCAGAACACCGATGAATGCAATTATTGGCCTTTCTCATTTGGCACAGAAAACAGATTTAAACCCTAAGCAAAGAGATTACATTGATAAAGTACAAGGAGCTGGTAAGCACCTATTAGGTATTATCAATGATATTCTAGATTTTTCTAAAATAGAAGCAGGCAAGCTGGATATTGAGCTTGTTGATTTTTCTTTAGAAAAAGTATTAGATAATGTAGCCAACCTGATTAATGAAAAAGCAGTTGCTAAAAACTTAGAGTTGGTTTTTGATATCGACCACGCTGTGCCACGGCATTTAATTGGCGACCCTACTCGTCTGGGGCAGGCAATCATTAACTATGCCAATAATGCAGTCAAATTTACCGAACAAGGTGTTATTAAAGTCATTATCAAATTAAAAGAACAGTTTAACAATGATGTGCTGATCTATTTTGCAGTGCAAGATACCGGCATTGGTTTAAATAGTGAACAAATCAGTAAATTATTTCAATCTTTTCAGCAAGCAGATTCCAGCACTACCCGTAAATATGGCGGCACAGGCTTGGGCTTGGTCATTGCTAAAAAACTAGCACAATTAATGAATGGCGATGTGGGTGTCGAAAGCGAGCCAGGCAAAGGCAGTACATTCTGGTTTACTGCCCATTTAAAACTTGCAACAGACGGGCCTAAGTACCCTGTGCCGCAACCTGATTTACGCGGAAGGGATATTTTAATCGTCGATGATGTGGATAGCGCACGTGAAGTCATGCAAGATTTATTAGAAAGCATGTCATTCAAAACAACAGCCGTGCCCTCTGGGCAAGCGGCCTTAGAAACCATCAAGCAACGCCAACACTCGCCTTTCGATGTGATTTTAATCGATTGGAAAATGCCGGAAATGGACGGCATCGCTACGGCTCAGCATATTTTTGAAATGAATTTATCTCCGCCACCTAAGGTGGTGATCATCACTGCTTATGATAGCAGCGATGTGCAATCCCAAGCACAGCAACTAGGGATTGAAAACATTCTGGTCAAACCTGTTCAGGCATCTCAATTATTCGATGTGGTCATCCGCGTGCTAAGCGCTGGAAACAGCACCACAAGAAAGCAGATGGAGCGCTCATCAGCAAGCCAGGAAGAGCAGCTTAAATCGCTCGCAGGCGGGCGAATTTTGTTAGTAGAAGATAATGAACTCAACCAGCAAGTAGCAAGTGAGCTTTTATCCGATGCTGGCTTAATCGTTGCCATTGCCGACAATGGCGAAATTGCAGTGCGCATGGCCCAAGCCGCTCCTTACGATATAATCTTAATGGATATGCAAATGCCGGTTATGGACGGCATTAGCGCAACACGCGAAATTAGAAAAATTGATCGGCTCAGCAAGACCCCCATTCTGGCCATGACCGCCAACGCAATGCAAAGCGACCGGGACAATTGCACAGCAGCAGGGATGAATGACTTTATCAGCAAACCTATCGATCCAAATGTATTCTGGGGAGTATTACTAAAATGGTATACAGCGCCTGCAACAACGGTATCTCCTGCTCCCGATACCATTACGAAATCCGTTTCTAGCTATGCAAATCAGCTACCCTGCAATATTGAGGGGCTCAATGTTGAAGCAGGCTTGCAATTATGTTTGGGGAAAAAAGATCTTTATCTATCGATTCTGCGCAAATACGTTAAAGCACAAAAAAACACCGCAGCTGAAATTAATGCCGCAATGGAACAAGATGATTGGGCCAGTGCCGAACGAATAGCCCATACGCTAAAAAGCACATCCAGTTATGCAGGTGCTGATTTTATCCATGAATTATCAGCCTCGATTGAGCTAGCGATTAAAAGCCGGCGCTCAAAACAAGATATCAGCACCTTGGTCTACACTCTGGAGATCATCTTATCGCCATTAATTCATAATTTAGAAGTTCAATTAGCGCTTGAAACTTCAACATCCTAATAAGCCTTCCCCCACTACACCATTCAGTGGCTGTGGTGTCTAAACCACACTCGCTCATATTAAATGGCAGCAATAGTCCGCTATAAACAGTGGTTTTACATGCTCCTTTCAGCAAAATAGCCGCAAATATTTTTATACTGTAAATTTAAAAATAAATAAATAAATTCATCATTAATATTTTATATAAGTAGTATTGGCTTATATGTGAGAGTGGGGTAATCTGAGCTTACACAACCCTATCTGGCCGGCCGTAAAATGGATCAGCAGCGTTTCACTAAAACAGCCAAAGGTAGTAAAGAAATCGAAGAGCGCAGTGGTTTGCTCTCTTCGGTAGCGCGTCGTATTTTAATTATGACAGATGGAAAAAGAAGCCGTGCTGACTTACTACAAACATTCAGCATCAATGAATTGGAAGAAGGCTTAGCCCGATTGGAGTTGCTCAAGCTGGTAGAAGAAGTGGGCAGTAATAGCCACGGTATAGTCAGCATTGATCAGCGTGCTTTGTCCCAAATACGACAAATGATGCATATGAGTAATCAGCAATACTTGGCAGGCCAGCTTGATCGTTTTTTAAATGAAGACTTTGCCCATATCCACAATAGAGCAGGACTAGAACCAGTATTAGAGCATTGGCATCGGCTATTATGCGATGCAGGACATGAAGTAACAGCCTATGCCTATCTTAGACAGATTAAAAGCACTTTAGGCTGGGATAAAAGAGCCGCATAATGATGTGTTGGTTTGTAATCAGCCAACATCATGCAGTGCAATAAATATAGCTAGAGCAATTTCATCCGGCTTTGCGTTTGCAGCTGTAAAATTCGCTGCCGGTGTTTTGCGCTTATCTTAAAAGTGTGTCTCTCTTCATTTTGCAGTAGGGCATTAAAACTGGGCATCGCCAATTCATAATGATGCTGTGCAATATGCCACTGAATTAAACCCGTATGACAGCGATTTTGTAATTCTTTTATTCCTGCCTGTAGTGCTAAATTTAAAGCCTGCTGCAATCTCTCTCCGGCAGCAACATCATTCAATACTAGTAATACCTCGGCCAAAGCGGTTAAAGCATGAGCTTTACCCCACATATTTTCATTTTGATCGCAGAGGGTAAATGCAGTTTCTAATTCAATTTTGGCTTGTGCAAATTGCTTTTGCTCTGCGTGCACAGCCCCTAGATAATAAATAATTTCTGCAGACCATATTGGATTAATAACCGATTGCTGTAATAGTTTTTCTGCTTCAGCAAGACATTGCAAAGCATAAGAGAACCGTTTTAAACGATAAGCATCACTGGCCACATTCAGCAGCACCTCGCATTTCAGGTGATCACTCCCCAGCTTGCGGGCTAACTCCAGTGCCAGCTCATTAAACCCCAACGCCGCCTGATGATCACCAAAACCAATATAAACCTGCCCGATCCCCATATAGATGCGCGCGCAGAGTTTTCTGTTTTTTAATAGGCGAGCTATTTTTAATGCCTCAGACCAATCGTCAAGAGCAAGCATCGGCTGGTGGCTCAATAAATGCGAAAACCCCAGCAGAATCAGCGTTTCGGTTTGCTCCTTCTTACACTGCATGGCTTTAAAGCCCTGTATTCCCGCCAGAAAAGCCTGCTGGGCCTTCAGATGCTCGCTTAAATGCTGCCAGGAATGCCCCAGAATCACCTGAGCCGTTGCCATCAGTTGCTCATCACCTGCTGCCGCAAGCAATAGCTGCTCTGATTCAGAGGGTGAAGGAGGTGCACCGCAATACGACGCCTTGGCAATCATTTCTAATTGGGCCGCAAATTGTAATTTCGCGCTCATTTTGTGGCTTCATCCCAGAGTAATTGACCTTGCCCTTTGCGTTGCCCCAGAAACAGGGCTAAATCTGCCCGCAATTGCAAAATCTCGGCGGTATCGCCCTGCTGGAAAAAAGCCCCTCCCATACCCACACTAAATGGCTCGGGCAAATGAGCGCTTTCCAGATGCGCAACATCCAGCTGCATGCAGGCAGCCATTTGCTCAATAGCCGCTTTATCCATACCGGCTAAAACCAAGGAGAATGAGCCTATTCCAGCGGACACCAAGATAGCTTTAGCCGGGGTATGCTGCTGCAAAATACGGGCAACCTGATGATAGGCAATGTAGGCCAGCTCGCTGCCAAAGACTTCCCGAAGACTGGCAAAGTGATCTATGCCAATACTGAGCAGACAAAGCGCTGTTTCATCAGCCTGATCTAATAAAGCAGGCCAGCGCATCGCAAGATAGCGTGCATTATGCAAGCCGCTTAGCTCATCGCGAAAACTCACGTTTTCTAGCTCTTGCACCTGTTGATGCTGTGCCACATTTTTTTCACGCAATAGTTCAATTTCAATATCGCTGGTCATATGGCGCAGCTTGTATTCCACCGCAGCCAAGCGCCTTGGCCGAGATTTTTTCTGCACTTTAGCCAGCTGCAAGGCATGGCGAAAGTAATCCGCAGCCTCAGCAAATTGCCCCAATGCCTGACAAGCATGGCCCAGCTCTGTCTGCATTTCGCGCTGATAATTGGGCAGCAAATGCATGTATTTTTTTACAATAGCAATCCCATCAACCGATTCAGACCAGACAGCAGCCTTGGCCTGCAATTTAAGTAAAGCCAAGCCACAGCATGCCAGCGCCAGCGGCTCGTTCTGATACAGAGCAATCGCCTTTTCCAGCAGGACCAGCGCCTGCAACCATTCGGCTTGCAAGGAATAAAGCTGGCTTAATCGCTCAAGCAGGTAGGCGCATTCATATAGTGCAGGGTTTTCCATGGACTGTTGCATCATGGCGAGCGCCGATGCTGGTTTATTCAGTACCCATAAATCGGCAGCCAGTCCTAGCCTCGCAGCGCAAATCAAATACGCATCGTCTGCTGCTAATTGCAATCCATATTGATTTAAAGCTAATGCCCTTTCCACCTGCCCTGTTTCGCGGAATAAATGCGCCAGCTCAAGCCAATAAATAGCTTCGTTTTCGCCCTTATCCAGAGATTCTTCGATACCAGAAAGAAAGGCAGAAATAGCCAGAGCAGGCTGCCCTTGCCGGTATAAGTTCCGCCCTTCCAGCAATAGCGCTTGCTGATGACTCATGTTGATCTACTCACACCCTGCACGTAATTTGCACAAAATCAACAGCCCTCACTTAAGGCGCTGGTTTAAGCGCATCAAACGGATAAGCAGACAAACTAGCCCAGCAGCACTAGGCACCACATCAGCGCCAGATTAAGTAAACACACCAGTTGCGCTGCGCTACCTAAGTCTTTGGCCCGTTTAGCCAATACATGGCGCTCTAAAGAGGTGTGATCGACAGCGGCTTCAATTGCAGAATTAAGCAACTCTACAATCATCGAGGCCAAATGGCTGCCAACCAAAATAGCGCGCCCCCAGTGAGGCAGGCCAGGAATCAAAAAGGCACAAGGAATACCAATAAAAGCCAGCATGCTCACTTGGCGAAAAGCGGCTTCATTAAGCCAGCCCGCTTTTAAACCGTCTAATGAGTAGCCCAGTGCATTAAAAATGCGGGCGACTCCTGTTTTACCTTTGAATGGGCTTTCCAGCACTTTAGGCTCCATCAACGCCGACGGGCGCTGCGTCAAAAATTTCTCGGTATGCCATATATTGCGTCAACATCATGACAGGCAGCACAACGACTAATGCAAGCATTAAAGTAAATGCCGACAAAATAAATAAAGCGGCAGCAAGCATGCCACTCAGTAAAAAAGCCTGCCAATTGCTGCAAACACCTGAAAACGACAGCTTCATTGCTTCAATCGCTGAATGACCTTTAAGCAGTACCAAGGCCGGTGCAAACCACGTAGCGCACTTCACGGGTGCCATTAAAATCAGGCTCAAAGACACGTGTAAATAGATGGCTTTCATCTGTTCCGGGCTGGGCAAAGTGTCGGCAGGAACATCAGGAAAACTACCTTGGCTACCAAAAAAACTGAGCAATATCGTAACCAATACCGCAGCAAATAAATCAACAAAACCAATAAAAAGTAAGGGCTTTATTTCGCCGCGAAAAGCAGCAAATAAATCCAAAGGACCCAGTTTATTGCCTAAATCCGCTTGCTTAGCCGCCTGATAAAACCCCGCAAATAACACAGGAGCCGCTAGGGCATAAGCGATGGCACCCACGACCGAAAGCACATAAGCCAATAAAGCGACAACCAAAAACTGCAGGGCAAGCACAATCCACATCCCTGACTGGCGGCGAAACAGCTTAAATCCACTCACATACCACTGCCAGCCGCGCCCGGCAGGCAGGCGACGTGGCTCAGGCAAGAGATCAATTACATTATCATTTTCCATTTTTTCCTACTCGTACTCCGGCAAGGCTTGAAGGATACGTGAACCACCTGGCTTACTCAAAGGTAAACATAGCAAGCAAGCTAGAAATGGGCTTACTACGATAAATTTGCATGAAACAATTAGCCCAGTATTTGTTGCAAACATAAAACTAAATCACTGCAGTCCGTGAAGTTACCTTCAGTTTTAAGTAGAGCACGGAAGATTGCCCGCTGAGTGCAGCCATTGTGCTGCTTTTAAATAAAAATTTAATTTCAAAGCAGATTAACAACACCCCCTACTGCATTTGTTTTTTACATAAAAAAAGCCACATGAATCAACTCATGTGGCTTTTTTAACACTAGAAAATTAAATGGCAATGCACTTTAAAGCATGACGTGCAATCATCAACTCTTCATTGGTTGGAATGATATACACAGGAACACGGCTGCTTGGCAGAGAAATGCAGCGCGCTTCTCCTGAGCGTTTTGCGTTTTCTGCTTCATCAATTTCCACGCCTAACCAGCGCAATTCATTGCATACCGTAGCGCGGGCAATATCGTCGTTCTCGCCAATACCTGCCGTAAACACCAGCGCATCAAAGCCTTGCATCGCCGCAGCTAAAGATGCCGTTTCACGCACAACACGGTGAGCAAAATAATCCACAGCAAACTTAGCATGTGGATCGTGGCTTGCGTGCAGATCGCGCATATCGCTAGAAATACCCGACATACCCAATAAACCTGATTTTTTATAGATTAGCTCTTCAATTTGTGAGGCATCCATTTTCAGATGGCTCATAAAGTGCAGAATCAAAGCTGGATCGATCGTGCCGCAACGTGTGCCCATAGGCAGGCCTTCCAAGGCGGTAAAGCCCATTGTCGTTGCCTGGCACTTCCCACCCAGCAAAGCAGCCATCGACGAGCCATTGCCGAGGTGAGCTACAACCGTGCGGCCTGCG
This sequence comes from Iodobacter arcticus, assembly GCF_042664895.1. Lineage (NCBI taxonomy): Bacteria > Pseudomonadati > Pseudomonadota > Betaproteobacteria > Neisseriales > Chitinibacteraceae > Iodobacter > Iodobacter arcticus. The sequence continues at coordinate 161,712 of NZ_JBHTBQ010000006.1, read as the reverse complement.
GCAGCCTTAGCATCAATCGCAGGCAGCACACTGGCGATATATTCATAAGAAAGGCCATGAAAGCCGTAACGACGAATACCGTGTTTTTCGCTAAATTCATAAGGTAAGGCGTATTGTTGTTCGATTTCTGGCTGAGTGCGGTGAAAAGCGGTATCAAAGCAGGCAACTTGCGGCACATTAGGTAACAGCTGAGCCAGAACACGCATCGGCATAATATTATGCGGCGCATGCAGTGGTGCTAGCGCAATCGTTTCATCCAGACCTTTTAAAACGTCTTCTGTAATCTGTACTGGCTGGCAAAAGCTTAAACCACCATGCACGACACGATGGCCAATCGCTGCAATGGTGCGGCCTTCGATATGGCCATTGAGCCAAGCTAGCATATGACGTAGTGCAGAGTCGTGGTTCTTAGGCATATCTGCCGGTATCGATTCGGAAACCAGCTTATTGTCATTCGCATCTTTAGCCACAAATTTAGGATCGACATAAATGCCGTCTGCTAAGCCTTTAAACAGCAAGACAGGATCTGCTGCTGTGGTTTCAAACAGGGAAAATTTGATGCTGGACGAACCGGCATTGATAACTAGAACCAACTCACTCATAAACTACTCCTTAGTATTACGCTGGCGGTGATAAGAATACCTTACCACCAGCCCTGTTGTGCCTTTGCAAATCATCATTCAATCGCAACATCACCTGCTTTTCAAAAGCGGGCCGATAATCAAGCCTTGGCCTCTGTAAACACGCCATTCAGAGACAATCAATCCAGCAAAATCAACGCTGGTCTATCTCATTTTTCGTGTCAACCAAAAAAATCGGGCAGGCTGCCAAGCTGTGGCTGCGATAATATTCATAGCAATTGCTGCTTATCTCTTACTCATTCGGCGCAATGTTAGAAACTGCAATGCTGCGCTGCAATGGAATAATTACTAGTGCATATTCTAAACAGCCATAAAGTCGGCTGTATTGGCCAAAATCAAGCAAAATCACTCAAATTAGGTGCATATTCACCATGACCGCATTCACGACCCACCTGATCTGTGTTCCCGAGCTGGCAGATTCCGCCTGCGTGAGCGCTCTGCATATCGCGCCCGGCCACCATGTTCAGAGTAATGCCCCCCTGCTAACCTTAAGCTACGGCAGTGAAGAAATAGAAATTTGTGCGCCCGAAGCGGGTCTGGTTTCTCATTTAATGGTTTCACTCGCCGAAACCGTATTTTGTGGCGATTTATTATTACAAATGGAAATCGAAGAAACACCCGAAGCTGTTTTTGGTGCAGAAGCCACCTTTGTGAGCGCCTGCCAAGTTGACTGGCCGGAAACAGCCGTGCTCAGCGTTAGCCCGCAAGCCGCTCAATTTGCAGCAAGGCTAGGTGTAGACCTCAGTGCCGTCGTGGCCGAGGGTAAATACATTGAAATCACCGATGTAGAAGCCCATATACGATCAGTGATGCTGCAATGGCAAGCTGCAAACCATCATTAAAAAACCTGCCGCACTTGCTTGCATAAGAGCGGGAGTAGCCGCGCCTGCACCTGCTGCAAAGACTAAAGTTCAGCAGGCTGCCCAGCGCTATTTTTTTTGCAACTGCTCCATAATCGCAGCCGGATTCTGGCTCGTCGCCAATACCGCCCGCACCTGATTAAATGCAGTGCTTGCCTCATTAGGATGTTTGCCATAAGACACCACACTGGCGTGTTTCCAGCCTGCCGCCAGCAAAGCATTGCGTTTAAACGTGGTTCCCTCGATACCACCACCACCCAGCTGCATCAAAGCTTGTTCGATCAGAACATGGGGTAAAGGAGTGCGAGAGATAATATTAAAATGATCGGGTAGTACTTCATCAAATTGCATATGCTGGCTCCGATATCAGGCAATATATTTCCAGTATGGCAAGCTGTTTGCTAAGCGATCTTTCAAAAAAATAGACAACTTAGCTAAGACGCCCTCAAAAAAATATCCCTGATCGTTTATCAGGGCATTTTCAATACTAGTAAAGAGCTGTGCCAAATCCAGTAATTCCTTTCCATGGGCACTCGCTAAGCGGCAGATGGAAATGCAAAACGCCCCGATTTACGGGGCGTTTTCTTATAAAGCTCAAACTTATTTCAAGCTTTTAAATATGTACTTTAGCAATTGCACGACGATCAACCACTGCCTTGGCTAAATCGATCAGCATGGTTTCAGTTTGATCCCAGCTAATGCAGCCATCCGTAATCGACTGACCATAAGTCAGCGGCTTGCCTTCAACAGGATCCTGACGGCCACCCACTAAATGACTTTCAATCATCACACCAAACACCGCATTGTTGCCCCTAGCAAGCTGCCCACACACATCGGCGGATACATCAACCTGCCGACGGTAATCCTTGCTGCTATTTGCATGGCTAAAATCGACCATTATTTTTTGTGGCAGACCCGCTGCAGATAAATCGGTCATCGCAGCGCACACATGATTGGTATCAAAGTTAGGCTCTTTACCACCACGCAAAATAATATGGCAATCAGGGTTGCCCGCTGTCGCCACAATAGCTGAATGGCCCATTTTGGTTACAGACAGAAAGTGGTGCGACTGGCTGGAAGCACGAATGGCATCAAGAGCAATTTTTAAATTGCCATCGGTCCCGTTTTTAAAACCAACCGGGCAAGATAAGCCCGAAGCCAGCTCGCGGTGTACCTGCGATTCAGTAGTGCGCGCACCAATTGCGCCCCAGCTCATCAGATCCGCCATATATTGTGGCGTGATCATATCGAGAAACTCACCCGCGGTTGGCATGCCGTCATTGTTTAAATCAAGCAGCAATTTACGCGCAATACGCAGGCCATCGTTGATATTAAAGCTACCGTTCAGGTAAGGATCGTTAATCAAACCTTTCCAGCCAACAGTAGTGCGTGGTTTTTCAAAATAAACCCGCATCACGACTTCTAAATCGTTTTTATGCAGCTCACGCAGCACTTTAAGCTTAGCGCCGTATTCATGCGCAGCATCAGTATCGTGAATGGAACAGGGCCCAATGACGACCAAAAGACGATCATCTGTTCCTTGCAGAATGCGTTGAATGGCTTGCCGGGTTTCAAAAACGGTGACGGATGCAATTTCGCTGACGGGAAATTTTTCCATCACGGCAATAGGGGGAAGTAGCTCTTTGATTTCTCGGATACGGACATCGTCTGTTTGATATTGCATATTCTTCCCTAGAGCGGCTGCCTTGCACCACGACAAGCACATAATAAAAGGAAGAGATTATCGTCTATCGACAGTCGGCGCAAATGCCTTTCACGGTGATTTCAACCATGCGAGCCATAAAGTGCGCAGGCAAACTTACGGGCAGATCACTGCTGACGTTTTCTAGGCAGAAAAAACGGCCACAATTTTCACACTGAAAATGTGCATGATGGTGTGGGGCGGGTGCAACAGAAAAGCGCCAAACCCGATCATCGCCAGATAATTTATGCGCTAAATGCTGCTCAGTGAGCCAATCCAAAACTCGGTAAACCGTCACCCGGTCGATGGCAGGCTGTAACGCGGCCAGCACATCAAGATGCGATAAGGGACGCTGAGCATCCAAGAGAGCAGCCAGCACCCGTACACGCGCAGGCGTACTACGGGCACGGGTCTGGATGACTAAGTCACGTGCTTTCGCAATTGTCTCGGAAGTATTACTCATCAACACAGCACGGCATTAATCTGCGTACTGCTTTTTCATACGTTCACGACGCTCTTGCGCTTCCAAAGACATGGACGCAGTTGGGCGTGCAACCAGACGTGGCAGGCCAATCGGCTCGCCGGTGTCTTCACAGTAGCCGTAATTACCCTCGTCAAGCTTACGCAAAGTCGATTCAATCTTCATTAGCAACTTACGCTCACGATCGCGAGTGCGTAGCTCTAATGCGTATTCTTCTTCTAAAGTAGCGCGATCAGCCGGATCAGGCGTGGCTTCCTGCTCTTGCAAGTGTTGGCTGGTCTGATTGGCATTTGCCAACAGCTCTGCTTTCATTTGCAGAAGCTTAGCCCGGAAAAACTCGAGGTGATCCGAGTTCATGTAATCATCTTCTGAGCCGTTCCAGTTAATGATTTCTTGTTCCGTGAGTTTGGCCATGGTAGTTCTCCCTTTCTGCAAATGGGGGCGGGGCAAAGATGTGCTGTGAGAGTATTTCATGAATCTGAAACAAAAACTAAACAGAACATCAACTTACGAGCATACACCCCACCAAATGGGGAGGCAGCATAATCAAGTCCCCGCCGCAATGCAATAACTCGTTTTGCCATACAGGCGGTATGGTATTAATGAGACAACACCCAACGCACAATAATCCTTAAATCTTTCTCTTCAATTTGCTGGGCAGGCATAGGAATTTTGCCCCATTTCCCGCCCGGTAAACCACTACGCACTTCTTTCATTAACATCGCTTCTGCATCTTTTTGCCCACGATACTTAGCGGCTACTTCTTTATACGACGGACCAACGATTTTAGTATCAACAGCATGGCAAGCTAAGCAATTATATTTTGCAGCCACTTTTGCGCCATCTTCAGCCCAGGCAAGCGGCGTACAGGTCAGCAATAGCGGCAAAAAATACTTAATCATGTTTTTTCCTTACGGGTAGATGAAGCGTAAAGCTATTTTAGCAGCAAGCAGGCAGCCTGCGTCGTGCTACACTCCCGCGATTAAAAATCTTAGGCAAGTACAGGTTGGCAAATGGATAGAGCGCAACGCTTTATGGCTCTGGGCGGGTTCTTATCGGTACTCGCACATGCCATTCCTATTTTCGGCATGAAGTTTGTCATGCCCGATCCTAAGACGCTGTTTTCAGCACAACCACTCGAAGTGGTGCTTGTGAACCAGCGCACACTGCAAGATGCTCACAAAGCCGATGCATTAGCCCAAGCCAATCTCAATGGTGGCGGCAATACGGATGTGGCCAATCAACACGTAAAATCCCCCCTGCCTGCCAGCAATAATGCCCAATCCAAAGAGCTTGAGCGCGTTAAAGAACAGCAAAAAAAGCTGGAAGCCGATGCAGAAAAGCTGATGTTGCAGCTCAAAGCCAATACCCGCGTCGCACAGGATTTGGGTAAGAGCACGCAAACTGAAAACGTAGGTCTGGATAATGAGCAATTAAAGCAGCAGGCGCGTGAAATAGCTGGCTTAGCGGCGCAAATCAGCAAGCAAACCAGCGATTATCAAAGCCGCCCACGCATGACTTTTATTGGCGCACGGGCGAGAGAATATCGTTTTGCCCGCTATGTAGAAGACTGGCGAATGAAAATGGAGCGAGTCGGTGCGCTGGCTTATCCGCTGGATGCGCGCGGGCAGAAAATGTACGGCCGCTTGCTGGTTTCAGTAGAAATTGATGCTAACGGCAATGTGCGCCATGCTGAAATCACCAAATCATCGGGAAATAAAGAATTAGATTCTGCCGCTTTGCGCATCATAAAAATGGCCGCGCCTTTTGGTAAGTTCCCAGACGATATTCGTAAAGACACCGATGTGCTCAGCATTAGCCGCACTTGGACCTTTGCCAAAGGTGACACTGTTTTAGGTAATGATTAGTAGCCAGTCAAGCTGAAACGACAGGCATAAATCGCGTCTTTTTCCGCCTAGCTGCGTTGCTCGTCATTGCATAGCCAGCTAGGCGGCTTCCTCGCACCTTGCCAGACGAAAAAATCCGTCGATTTCTAACCTGCCCTTTTTCAACTGGACTGACTACGAATGCGTATTTTAGGAATTGACCCCGGCTCTAGAATCACTGGCTTTGGGGTGATTGATGTCGATGGGCAAAATAGGAGTTATGTGGCTTCGGGCTGTATTCGTACACCGGGTGGGGAGCTCGCTGCGCGGATTAAATCCATTCTGCGCGGCATTGCAGAAGTCGTCGAAACTTATAAGCCAGACGTGGCCGCCGTTGAGATTGTATTTGTAAACGTCAATCCACAATCCACTTTAATGCTGGGCCAAGCCCGAGGGGCGGCAATGTCGGCCTTGGTATTGGCGGATCTCCCGATTGGGGAGTACACGGCACTGCAAGTGAAGCAGGCCGTGGTGGGAAATGGCCACGCCGATAAAGAGCAAGTCAGCCAGATGGTGCAACGCATGTTGCGCTTAAATGGTGCGCCACAATCTGATGCTGCCGATGCCTTGGCTGTGGCACTTACCCATGCTCAGCACGATAGTGGCGCAATGAAGCAACTGGCAAGCCTAGGCCTCACCATTAAGCGTGGACGTTTAGCTTAAAGCTTGCTACGGCAAAGCGGCAGCTCGGCATTAAAACGCGCAAGAAACTCCGGCTCTTCTTTTAAGAAACGATGGCCAAAATACACCCCTAAAGGTTTGTCTTCTAATAGTTCAGAACGAATTTTTCGTTCTGAATGCGTTAAACGAATCGACTCATTCATCGCCAAATCACTCGCCAATACCGCCTCTACCCTTCCTGCTATCAGCATTTTTAATAACTGATCGTGAGCGGGAGGAGAAGCATAAATACGATAACCGGACATTTTTAACCAGCTCAGCATATTCGAGCCAAAATAAGCCCCCACCATGGCTGACTGGCGGAATTCTTCACTTAAAGGCTTGGCATGACTATCGCGGCGAAAATACCAGCGCCACTGCTGAGGCGCAATCATTTGCGTCAGCGTGGCATAGCGATCCCGCTCATGGCTTTGCGATGCTGAAAAAAAGCCATCGGCTTCACCCAGCTCAACTAAATTCTGTGCACGCTTCCATGGCAAAAACTTAATTTCTACCGGGCGCTGCAATTTATTCATGACGCAACGTACCGCTTCTAGGGCAATGCCCGTCTGGCGCCCGTCTTCCTGCTGATTACTGTATGGTAATTGCTGCTGCGTCAGTAGCTTTACGGGCACTGCACCCGCTTTTAGAGCAGATGCTAAACAAAAAATACCTAACGCCACTTTCAAATTCGTCAAGCGATTGTCGGCCATTTATACTCCCCGCTTTGATAAAGAGATGCACACCATGATCGGACGCCTTACCGGAACCCTGATCGAAAAACAGCCGCCGCAAATTGTGATTGAAACCAATGGCGTGGGCTACGAAATAGACGTGCCCATGAGCACGTTTTATGTATTGCCCCACATGGGTCAGCCATCCAGCTTATATATTCATATGGTAGTGCGTGAAGACGCACAGCTTTTATACGGTTTTGCCACCCGGGCTGAGCGCGATACATTCCGCTCGCTGATTAAAGTAAGCGGTATTGGCGCAAAAATTGCGCTCGCTATTTTATCGGGAATGAACGCCGACGAGCTTGCGCAAGCGATTGCCGCAGAAGATCTGGTGCGGCTATCCAAAGTACCGGGCATTGGTAAGAAAACAGCAGAGCGGCTGGTTTTAGAACTACGTGGCAAACTCAACAATCTGCCTATTATGACCTCTGTCAGCAATAATAGTGCACTGTTTCAAACGCCTGCATCAAATAAAGATGATGTGCTACATGCATTAATTGCCTTGGGATATAGCGAACGCGAAGCCAATGGAGCGGTCAAAGAGCTCGCCAACGATGTTGATGTTTCTGACGGCATCCGGCGCGCCCTTAAACAACTGGTTAAAACCTAAATGCGAATCCTGTCCATCACCGCCATTACCGGCACTATCCTGTTCATTTTTTTAGCCACGCTCTTGAGTACGCCAGAGCTCAATGCACTTGATGATGCCATCGGTAATGTCTTTTACAATGGACCAACATGGCTGATTGCTCTCTGCAAAACTTTAGCTTGGTTTGGCAGTGCATTAGGCTCCCTGCTGCTGGCATCGGTGATTGGTGCAGGTTTATGGTTTAAATTAGGCGATCGCCGCAATGCCATTGGCCTGCCCTTGGCCATTTTCAGCGGCTGGCTATTAAATGCCGCACTTAAATTCAGCATTTTACGGCCCCGCCCCAGCTTAGAGTTTTTAGCCTCGGCACACGGCCCGTCTTTTCCTAGCGGCCACGCCATGAGCGCATGGATTATGTCTTTTGTACTGGCCCTGATTGCCTCACAATACCAGCCACAACGCCGTACGCTGTGGTTTGGCCTTGCCTTTTGTGCTGCCATTTTAGGTGGAATAGCCAGGCTGGTACTCGGTGTGCATCATTTCTCCGATATCATTGCAGGCTTTAGTGTTGCGAGCGTGGTGGTACTTGCTTATTGCTACGCTGCAAGCCGTACTACCCTCTTGGATCGCCTACTGCCATGATCGAAACCGATGCGCTTTCTGCAGCTCCTGCTGATCGCCTGATTAGCAGCACAAAATTATCTAATCAAGAAGAAAGACAAGAACACGCCCTCAGGCCCAAATTACTCGATGAATACGTTGGGCAGGCCAAGGCGCGTGAGCAATTAGAAATTTTTATTGAGGCTGCTAAAAAGCGTGGTGAAGCACTCGATCACGTGCTGCTGTTTGGCCCACCTGGCTTGGGAAAAACCACGCTGGCGCATATTATTTCCCGCGAATTGGGCGTGAATCTGCGCCAAACTTCAGGCCCGGTACTTGAGCGTGCTGGCGATCTGGCTGCAATTCTGACTAATTTAGAGCCGCATGATGTCTTGTTTATCGACGAAATCCACCGGCTCAGCCCTGTGGTCGAAGAAATTCTTTACCCGGCGCTCGAAGACTTTCAGCTCGATTTAATGATTGGCGAAGGCCCGGCAGCCAGATCAGTAAAGCTTGATCTGCCACCGTTTACGCTGATAGGGGCAACCACCCGGGCGGGGATGCTCACCAACCCGCTGCGCGATCGATTTGGGATTGTGGCAAGGCTAGAGTTTTACACCGCAGAAGAGCTGACTCGCATCACCACACGTTCGGCACAATTACTCAATGTGAATATCGCACCTGACGGCGCATTCGAAATTGCGCGAAGATCACGGGGCACGCCGCGAATTGCTAACCGCTTGCTACGCCGTGTGAGGGATTACGCCGAAGTGCGTGCCGATGGGCATGTAACGCGAGAAGTGGCCGATGCCGCGCTCTCGATGCTGGATGTCGATCATGCGGGGCTAGATGTCATGGACCGGAAGCTTTTATCTGCCATTCTAGAAAAATTCGCTGGTGGGCCAGTGGGCCTCGATAACGTCGCCGCAGCAATCGGCGAATCATCGGATACGATTGACGATGTGATCGAGCCTTTTTTGATCCAGCAAGGCTTTTTACAAAGAACACCGCGCGGCAGGATTGCTACACTGGCAGCGTACGAGCACTTCGGGCTTAGCCCGAAGAAACAAGATTAATGCCAGATTCAAGCGGCACAGAATATTATTTCGGCGGCTTCAACCGCCATAACAACACGCTAATAAAGGATTCCCCAAAGTGGACGCTGTTGCAGCCAATCAAGATCTGTCGATTATCACTTTAGTCCTGCACGCCAGCCCCGTAGTACAAGCCGTCATGGGCATTTTGCTGGTGATGTCGTTTATGTCTTGGTGGTATATCTTCAGCAAGCACTTCGCCCTCTCCCACGCAAAAAAACAAACTGAAGAGTTTGAAAACCGTTTCTGGAATGGTGCGGATCTAGCAACTCTTTACGATCAAGTGCGCCGTGGCCAGACACTTGGCATGGAAAAGATCTTTCAGGCGGGCTTTGGCGAATTCTTAAAATTGCGCCAGCGTGCGGGCGAGCGCGGCAATATGGAATTATCTGACGTCATGGAAGGCAGCCGCCGTGCCATGCGCGCCGCTTGCCAGCGTGAACTGGACGAGCTGGATTCGCACACTGCGTTTTTGGCTACCGTTGGCTCGATCAGCCCCTATATCGGCTTATTCGGTACGGTATGGGGCATTATGAATGCCTTTACCGGCCTCGCAAATGTAGGCCAGGCTACCTTAGCCACCGTTGCCCCCGGCATTGCCGAAGCCTTGGTGGCCACCGCCATCGGCCTGTTTGCCGCTATTCCTGCCGTCGTTGCCTATAACCGCTTTGCCAATGATGTAGACAAGCTCGCCAATCGCTTTGATACCTTTATCGAAGAGTTTTCTAATATCTTGCAACGTCAGGTGAAATAATGGCCCGCCGCGCACGCAGAATTAAAAACGAAATCAACGTCGTTCCCTATATCGACGTGATGCTGGTTTTGCTGGTGATTTTTATGGTTGCCACACCGATGATGCAACAGGGCGTGGTGAATCTGCCTACAGTTGGCAAATCTGATCAGGAAGTGAACGTAGCCCCGCTGCGAGTTGAAATCGACGCCGCTGGTGCAATTAAGCTGCACGATAAAGAGGAAAGCAGCGATCTAACCGATCTCAAAGCGCTAGTCGCCAGTGTGCAAGCCAAACAAGCCATCACGCCCAATCGCCCTGTGGTGATTGCCGCAGATAAAACCATACGCTACGAGCAGGTAATGAATGCGATGGATGCTTTAAAACAGGCCAATATTGCCCGAGTTGGCCTGCTCGTTCAGCCGAAGTGATATGAGCCTAACTCTTAACCGTAATGAACGTCCCACACTGGCCTTTATACTGGCCGCTGCCGTCCATTTATTACTAGTGGTGGGCTTATTGCTGTCGATGAACTGGCAAACCAAGAAACCAGAACCGATAGTGGTTGAATTATGGGGAGGGCCGCCGCCTGCCAGCTCGCAGCAAACACCTGATCCAGAGCCTCCTACGCCCAAAATTCGACAGCCAAAAGTCGAGCCCAAGCCTGAGCCTTTACCCGAAAAGCCCGCCGATATCGCCACGGCCAAGGTAAAGCCAGCGCCGACTCCACGGCCTACCCCAATTCCCACGCCAACACCGACGCCAAAGCCTAAAGCGACGCCGGTGCCGACTGCAGTGCCTACTGTTCAGCCAAAACCTACTGCGGCTCCCGTAGCCAAGCCAACACTAGCCCCCAAAACCCCTTCTAAGCCAAAAATATCGGCATTTGATGCGGCATTATCTGAAGGCAGCTCCTTAGAGCCCAATAAACCTGGAGCAAAGCCGGGTGGCAAAGGCAATAATTCCAATGCCACCAACAACACCGGCCCTGGCTCGGGCAGTGGCAATAGTCCGATTGCCAGTAAGGGGGGGCTAGGCGACTATCGCAGCAAAGTTTCGCAACTGATTCGCTCTAAATTGGTCTACCCCACACCTAAGGGCAACCCATCGGCAGAATTTAGGATTAGCGTACTGCCCAATGGCGAGATTCAAGACGTCACGCTGCTGAAATCTAGCGGCGAAACAATGTATGACGAAGCAGCAAAACGTGCCATTCTAGCCTTGCAACGCATGCCGCCTTTGCCTGATGGGCGGCTCTTTAGCGGCGATATGCGCAATATCACCATCTCGTTCCGTTTGAATGACTAAGCCCTATCCCGCAGGGGAAAGGGGGACGTATAGCACCTTCGCTGCCGTTTTTATTTTCTGGAGAACTCCAATAATGCTTTGGCGTAAATTTTTTAGTCTGCTCACTGCAAGCTTGCTCTTAAACGGCTTAGCTCATGCGGATATGACCATTGATGTGGTTGGCGTAGGCGCATCGCAATACCCAATTGCCATTGCCCCTTTTCAAAATGAAAACCAGCAAAAACAAGCGCTCACGCCGGTTATTAATGATGATTTAACCCGTAGCGGGCTGTTTAAAGTGATCGGCGCAGGCGATCTGTCGCCCGTGCCATTTGCACCGGAGCAGGTCAATTACACGACGGCACTGGCAAAAGGCGCGCAAACCATGGCCATTGGCCGGGTAACGCCTGATGCGGGTGGCTTTAATGTGCAATTCTGGCTCATCGATCTAGCCAGCAAAAAACCCTTAATTACTTGGGAGCGCAAAGCCACTGCAGGCCAGATGCGCCGGGTTGCCCATCAAATTGCCGATTTGATTTATCAGCAAATCACCGGCCAGCCGGGTGCGTTTAATTCACGGATTGCCTATGTGCTCAAACAAGGCTCACGCTTTGAATTACAAGTGTCAGACGCCGATGGCTTTGGCTCACAAGCCATTTTGGTCTCCAAACAACCAGTGATGTCGCCAAAATGGTCGCCAGATGGGGGCAAATTGGCCTATGTTTCTTTTGAAGCCCAAAAACCCGTGGTGTATGTGCACGAATTAGCTTCAGGACGGCGCTGGAAAGCGGCTAGCTTTAAAGGCAGCAACTACGCGCCAGCTTGGGCACCCAATGGCCGCGAACTCGCCGTTGTACTCACCCAAAGTGGCAGCTCGCAAATTTATCTGGTCAATACCGATGGTAGTGATTTACGCCAGCTAAGCCGGGGCGGCGAAATCAATACCGAGCCTGCGTTTTCACCCGATGGACGCTTTATTTATTTCACCTCGGATCGTGGTGGCAGCCCGCAAATTTATCGCATGAATAGCAATGGCAGTAACACAGAACGGGTAACGTTTCAGGGTAGCTACAATAGCTCGGCTAAGCTCAGCCCGGATGGCAAGAATATGACCTTTATTACCCGTGATGGTGGCTACCGTGCCGCAATTATGGATTTAAGCAGCCGTCAGGTGTTAACGCTCACCGATACAGGCTCTGACGATTCGCCCAGCTTTGCACCAAATGGGCAAATGGTGTTGTACGAAACCAAAGCGGGCGGGCGGGGTGTGCTAGCGGCAGTTTCAAGCGATGGCAGAGTAAAACAGCGCCTTAGAGCGCAGGCTGGAGACGTAAGACAACCCGCATGGGGGCCGGTACTTCGGTAAAGATACCATGTGCGGAACCTTTGCTAAGCTAAATGTCATACTGCTCGAACGCTTAGCTTTATTTCTTTAAGATCTCAGGAAGAAACACAATGAAAAAAGTAGCGCTTAGTTTAATCATGACTGCCCTGCTAGCCGCATGCGCTAGCACCCCGGTGCCAACAACAAAACCTGCTGACAACTCTGGCTCAACAAATACCAGTACGACTCAGCCCAGTACTAATCCTACAACCGTTGACCTGACTCAAGGCACGGCAAAATCCTTTACCGAGCTGACAGATCCAAACAATACTCTGTCCAACCGTCGTGTATATTTTGATTTTGATTCCTTTATTGTGCGTCCGGATTTTCATGAGCTGGTACAAGCTCATGCTAAATACTTAAATACGCACAAAGACGCCAAAATCATCCTGCAAGGCCATACCGATGAGCGCGGCACAGCAGAGTACAACTTAGCTCTGGGCCAAAAACGTGCAGATTCAGTACGTAAAATGATGAATGTGCTTGGTGTACCCGATAGCCAGATCGAAACAGTGAGCTTTGGTGAAGAGCGTCCGCTTGAAGCCGGTGATAGCGATGCCATTCGCGAACGTAATCGTCGTGCCGAAATTGTTTACAATGGTGAAACTGCGCAGTAATCAACTTGCCGCTAAAGCAAAAAAGACCTAGTCTCTACCACGGACGAGCAATAGCTCGTCCGCGCGTTTTCAACTTCACATCAGATCAATCTATGAAACGAATTGCTACTCTGCTCTTGCTCGCATTTTCTGTGCAGGCTCACGCTGGTCTTTTTGATGACAAAGAAGCGCGCCAGCAATTAAATGATCTGCGTAATGTTCAAACCCAGGCGCAAAAAAAGACCGATGATCGCCTCATGCAATTAGAGGCAAGTAATAGCCGCGCTATCGAACTAGTTGGCCAGCTAGAAAAACTACGCCAGGAAATTGCCACTTTACGTGGGCAAAATGAAGTGCTGCAATTTAATCTAGACGAAGCCGCCAAGCGTCAAAAAGATCTTTACACCGATCTAGATGCTCGCATGCGTGCGATGGAGCTGGCTAAAGTAGAAAGCAAAGCCGCCGCCGTCGTGTCTGAACAGCAGCAATTAGACGATATCGTGCAGCTCACCCGCTCAAGCAAACACAAAGAAGCGGTAGTCGGCCTGCAAAAATTTATTAACGAAAACAGCGGCAGCGCACAGCTGCCCACCGCCTATTACTGGATGGGAGTCAGCCAAACAGCGCTTAAAAGCTATAAGGGTGCACAAGCCTCTTATCAGCAAGTGCTGGCCAGCAATGACGAAACTCGTGCACCCGATGCACTCTTTGGCCTAGCCATTATTGCCAACGCACAGGGCGATAAAAAATCATCGCGTCGCTTTCTATTGCAGCTGATTGAAAAGTATCCACAAGCAGAAAAAGCGGCGGCAGCCAAGAAAGCACTGCTTGCAACTGATTAAGTGTAATTAAAACAACTCTAAAAACACTAAAACTGCGTAAAATTGCTTCGCTGAAACATTGCAACGCCCACATTTTTACCCGGCGTCACCGATTAGGTTGACGCCGTTTTTATTTCCACCGGACTGTTTTCCGGTTTGCCATGCAGCATCAAATGCTGCCGCTGGCTTAGGAGCTTCTCTTGAAAGACGCATTACGCATTACCGAAATTTTCTGCTCATTGCAGGGCGAAACCACCCGTATGGGTCTGCCTACGGTGTTTGTCCGCCTGACCGGCTGTCCGCTGCGCTGTGGCTATTGCGACAGCGCCTATGCTTTTACCGGCGGCGAAACGCAATCTTTTCAAACCATCCTCGATAAAATCGCCTCATTTAACACCCACCATATTTGCGTAACTGGCGGCGAGCCTCTGGCGCAAAAAGGCGTGCATGAACTGATGCGCTTGCTCTGCGATGCAGGCTACTCACTTAGCCTAGAAACCAGCGGTGCTTTATCGATTGCCGAAGTGGACCCACGTGTTTCACGCATTCTGGATATCAAAACGCCAGGCTCGGGTGAATTAGCCAAGATGCACTGGGAAAACCTCGCATACTTGAGCAAAACGGACGAAATCAAGTTTGTTTTGTGTGATCGTGGCGATTACGAATGGGCGCGCGATTTAATCCGTGAACGTCGTCTAGAAACACTTGCTCCGGTGCTCATGTCGCCCGTCTGGGAAACACTCCCGCCCGCTAGTCTCGCCGCTTGGGTACTGGAAGATCATTTGCCAGTACGCATGCAAGTGCAATTACACAAAATCCTCTGGGGTGAACGTCCCGGCGTTTAATAGGCAAGCTCATGTATTGGAAACGTTGGCTGGTACGCATTAAGCACTTACCAGAACGCAGCCGCGCCACACTGGCTCTCTGGTTTGGAGCGGCCTTAGTAGGCCTTGTTGCTGTTGTTTTGGCCAAGGTGGCTGACGGCGCACTGGCGATTTTCCAAAGCATGAGTACACGCTGGGCATGGTGGCCCTTTTTTGCACTACCCTGCGGTGGCATGGCGATACGCTGGCTGATGCAAAGAATGGGTAAAGGCTCAGAAGGCAGCGGCATTCCGCAGGCAATGGCCGCATTGCAAGTAACCGATCAGCCCGCCCTCATCAAACAACTGCTCAGTTTACGTATCGCTTGCGCCAAGTTTATCGGCGTGGTCGCGGGGCTTGGATGTGGCTTTGTGTTAGGGCGTGAAGGCCCGACCGTGCAAATTGGCGCGAGCTTAATGTATGCCTGCCGGCGCTTTATTCCATTATCTGATGCCGTATTTCGCCGCCAACTGATTCTGGCTGGGGGAGCCGCTGGGATTGCCGCCGCGTTTAATACGCCACTGGCAGGGATTGTGTTTGCATTTGAAGAGCTGGCGCGATCTGTAGAAGAAAAAACCTCGGGCAAGCTATTAGGCGCAGTGATTTTAGCTGGTGTAGTTTCTTTGGCAATTCAAGGTGATTACACCTATTTTGGCCGCATTCATGTGCCCGGTTTTAACTACAGTATTTTGTGGCCGATGTTTATTGTGGCGGTGAGTGCGGGCTTAGTCGGTGGATTTTTCTCCTGGCTTTGCGTGCATCAGGATCGCTGGTTGCCTGTAAAAGTAAAGATGTGGCGCGCAGCCCAGCCCTATTTATTTATCGCCGCATGTGGCTTTTTAATTGCCTGCATGGGGCTGGCCGCTCCTATTTTTGGCAGTGGGGCAGAAATCACCAGTGAGGTGGTTACAGGCCAAGGAACAATGGCTTGGTACTTTTTGCCGCTGAAGTTTTTAGGGCTGCTGGCGACCTTTTTGACCGGCTTACCTGGCGGAATTTTTGCCCCGTCGCTCTCTATGGGCGCAGGAGTCAGCAGCTGGTTTTTGCCATGGTTTGATAGCAGTATTCATATCAAACTGATAGCAATTGGAATGGCGGCAATGCTGGCCGCAGTGACGCGAGCACCGCTGACCTCGGCTATTATTTTGATAGAAATGACAGATGGACACACGATGGTGATTTCAATTTTGGCAGCCGCAATGATTTCATCCACCATAGCCCGCCTCTTTGGCACCAATCTTTATCATGATCTGGCGGAAAAAGCCCTGCAACGCTTGGCTTACCCCCAACTTTTAAAGTGATCCTATGCGCTACTTTTTAGCAGTATTTGCACTCATGGCCGCGTTTGCTCAGGCAGAATCCACAGGGCCTGACGGGATGACCACTGCTCAGCTCAGCGAGTTTTTAACATCGCTGCAAACAGCCATCGCCAAAGACAATGCCGCCAGCGTGGCTAAGCTGGCCCGCTTTCCCCTGCGAGTAAATCTGCCAAATAAAAAAACACTGAAAGCGCCGCAGTTTATTGCCCAGTACCCAAAAATTATCACACCCAAAGTAAAAGCGGCCGTGCTGGCACAAACAGCTGAATCGCTATTTCGCAATAGCAATGGCGCGATGATAGGCAATGGTGAAATCTGGTTTTCCGGCGTTTGCCTGAATAAGGCATGCACAGAGCAAACCACCAAAATCATTGCCATTAATCCATAAACAACACTATTTAAACTGAAAATATCATGACCAAAAAACCTGCTGTGATCTTACTATCTGGTGGCCTAGATTCCGCTACCTGCCTTGCCATTGCCAAAGCAGAAGGCTTCGCGCCCTATTGCCTGTCTTTTGATTACGGCCAAAAACACAACGCCGAGCTAAAAGCCGCCGCCCGCGTGGCAGAAGCGCTAGGCGCAGTTGAACACCGCATTCTGAAAATTGATTTAGCAGGCTTTGGCGGATCGGCACTCACCGACGCCAATATTGATGTGCCCGTCGACGGCGGCAAACCCGGCGAGATCCCTGTGACCTATGTGCCCGCACGCAACACCGTGTTGCTCTCTTATGCGCTGGCTTGGTCTGAAGTACTGAAAGCCGATGATATTTTTATTGGCGTGAATGCCGTGGATTATTCAGGCTACCCAGACTGCCGCCCGGAATATATTGCGTCTTTTCAAGCCATGGCAAGGCTGGCGACTAAGGTGGGCGTTGAAGGCTCGAAGCTCACCATCCACACCCCGCTGCTAAAACTCACCAAGGCAGAAATCGCCCAAAAAGGCACCGAGCTGGGCGTTGATTATGCCCTTACCGTGACCTGCTACAAAGCCGACTTTGAGGGCCGCGCCTGCGGCCAATGCGAAGCCTGCCGCTTGCGCAGCGCTGGCTTTGCCAATGCAGGGTTGACTGATCCAACTCGCTATCAAAAATAATATCGGGCGTACTGAGAGGCTTTTCGAGTAACGTTTACGTCGCTCATCAAAAGCAAACTGAGACGAAAATGACCTACAAAAAAATCGGCTTACGTGTTTGCACGGAGCCGATTTACTTTTATATCAACTAACAACGAAAAATTGTAATAACCACGCTCTCCGCATAGGGCTTAAAAAACCCCTTGAAGCACGCCGAAGCGAGGAATAAGCGGCTCGGGGTTTCGGAAAAGGGGTAGCGAGGCAGCGAGCGAGCAGCCTTTTTCGCCGAGCCGATTATCCGCAGTGAGGGGCCTTCGTGCTGGCTGGGGCGGCCTTCTTTGGCTTCGTTTCTTGGCCGCGCAAGAAAGGAAGGTCCAGCGGGACGCCCGCACCTAAATCAACGTGCCGAAGGCACTAAAAAAGCACTGTTTTTGATCTGCTTCACCCCTTACAACAACACATCACTTCCCAGCCAACCACCTAGCTGCATCCAATGCAAAGTAAGTCAAAATCCCATCTGCACCAGCACGTTTAAAGCCCATTAAGCTTTCCAGCACCACGGCTTCTTCATTCAGCCAGCCATTTTGTGCGGCGGCTTTGAGCATGGCGTATTCGCCAGACACCTGATAAACAAAAGTCGGCGCGGCGAATTCGTCTTTTACTCGGCGCACTACATCCAAGTAAGGCATGCCCGGCTTCACCATCACCATATCAGCGCCTTCTGCCAGATCAAGCGCTACTTCGTGCAAGGCTTCGTTTAGATTGGCAGGGTCCATTTGATAGGTTTTTTTATCAGCCTTGCCCAGATTAGCAGCCGAACCAACGGCATCGCGGAAGGGGCCGTAAAATGCCGATGCGTATTTTGCCGAGTAAGCCATGATGCGGGTATTGATAAAATCATCCGCATCCAAAGCCTTACGAATCGCACCAATACGGCCATCCATCATGTCTGACGGCGCAATAATATCGACGCCCGCCTCAGCATGGCAAAGCGCTTGCTTGACCAGTGCGGCAACGGTTTCTTCATTTAATACATAGCCATTGCCATCAATAATGCCGTCCTGACCATGAATGGTATAAGGATCAAGCGCACCATCGGTAATCAGGCCCAGCTCCGGGAAACGCGCTTTTAACTCACGCACTACGCGTGGCACTAAGCCATTCGGGTTCCAGGCCTCAGCCGCATCCAGTGTTTTTAAATCTTGCTCAATTACAGGGAATATTGCTAAGGCAGGCACGCCCAGCTTGACTGCTTGCTCGGCGGTATAAAACAGCTGGTCCAGACTCTGGCGATTTACCCCGGGCATAGAGACAATCGCCTCACTGCGATTTTCACCATCTAAAACAAACACCGGCAAAATCAGATTATCCGCAGTTAAATGATTTTCACGCATCATCCTGCGCGAGAAATCATCGTGGCGCATACGGCGTAAACGGGTAGTAGGGAACGAGCGATTGCTATGCATAAGGCGCTACCAATAGATGAGTACGCTTATTTTAACGAAGATTGGGAGGGGATGATTGCGCAATGCTGACAAAACTTGAAAAAAAATGGGGTGAACAAATGTTCACCCCATATCGAGATCAATAACGCGCCAAAGCCAAGCCGCTGCTTTCGATTTCTGGTTGTTTCTTGGTAATCAAATCAGCCAGCACACGGCCAGAGCCGCAGGCCATTGTCCAGCCTAAAGTGCCATGGCCAGTATTCAGCCACAGATTTGGATAAGACGTGCCGCCCACCAGCGGTGTGCCATCCGGCGTCATGGGGCGCAAACCCGTCCAAGGCGTGCCCTGGCTGGTATCCCCAGCATCAGGGAACAAATCATTGGTGACCATTGCCAGCGTGGCAACGCGATTCATATCCAGATGCCGATCGTAACCTGCTACTTCGGCCATGCCACCCACGCGCAGGCGTGAATCAAAACGAGTCAGCGCAATTTTATAACTCTCATCCAGCACGGTAGAGCGTGGCGCAGCATCGGCATTTTTTAAAGGAATAGTCAGCGAATAACCCTTCACCGGATAAACTGGCAAATCTAGACCCAGCGGCAAAGCCAAGGCACGCGATGTGCAGCCAGCGGCCAGCACCACATGATCAGCATCGAGAATTTCACCGCCCTTAAGCTGCACTTGGCGAACTTGCTGATTTGCAGCAATCAAGCGCTCAACCGTCACGCCGTAGCGAAACACCACACCTGCGGCTTCGCATCGTGCAGCCAGCTTATCGGTAAACATTTTGCAATCGCCAGTCTCATCATTAGGCAATTGCAAAGCGCCAACCAATTTACCCGGCACCCGTGCCAGAGCAGGCTCTACATCAAGCAGGCCTTGCACATCCAGCAAATGATTAGGCACACCAATGGTTCTTAAGATCTCTGAATCGCGTTGTGCGCCTTCTAACTGCTTGGCCGTACGGAATACTTGCAAAGTGCCTAAGCTGCGTTGCTCGTATTGCAGATCAAGCTCTTCACGCAAATCGCGCAGGCAATCGCGGCTGTATTCTGCCAAGGGCACCATACGGCCCTTATTGCGCTCATAAGCGGCATGAGTGCAATTAGCCAGCATTCTTGCCATCCATGACAGCTGGAAAAAGCTGCCATCGGGGCGAATTTTGAGCGGGGAATGTGGCTGAGTCAGCCATTTAACCGCTTTCCACGGGATGCCTGGTGCCGCCCAAGGTGCAGCGTAGCCTGGGGACACTTGGCCCGCATTGGCAAAGCTCGTTTCGGTTGCAGGCCCGTCCAGTTGTTCTAGTACGGTGACATCGCATCCCGCTGCACGCAGGTAATGCGCAGTGGCTACGCCGACAACGCCAGCTCCGATTACAATCACTTGCATATTATTTATGTCCTTAACCCAGATGGGTATGTACTGTTTGCAGCATATCGCTGGGGGGTAGTTTCAGCGATAGGTGATTCCCCTTGCACAAGTATATTTGGGTATTTATTCCTTAATCAAATAAATAAAGAAATGATCAACCTAACTTTTTGGTCTATACGCAATTTAATTGTTATATACATCAAATATTGAGCATAAATTTTTTGTTTGCTTGCCGATTTGCGAAGCTTTTATATGAGTTAGAGTGAATAAATCTTGCTGGTGCATAAGCATCAAGCTACCCCCTAATTAATTACGAAATATAAAATATGAAATAATTCAAGCCATTATTCTTACCACGGCCTAACTAATTACTTCCAATGGTGGCGTAGCCCCCCCCGGCTCGGCAGGGGGTATGGCGGTTGTGGATCGGATCTGCACATACAGCGTCATCGATGGCTTCTAACTTGATAGTAGAGACAAAATACGTTTACTTAACAGCACACTGGTACGACGATTAAATCGTTCAACCATGCCGTTCATTTGCAGGTTACTTGGAGA
The DNA here is from genome assembly GCF_042664895.1 of Iodobacter arcticus. Lineage (NCBI taxonomy): Bacteria > Pseudomonadati > Pseudomonadota > Betaproteobacteria > Neisseriales > Chitinibacteraceae > Iodobacter > Iodobacter arcticus. The sequence continues at coordinate 141,007 of NZ_JBHTBQ010000006.1, read as the reverse complement.
AATCAGAGACCACTTCTTTTCTTTTTAAGAACGTAAAAACAGCAAACTAACAGAATAATAAATGGGATGCCAAACACCAATGTCATCCGGAATGTTTCTGTAAATGCGGTGGTCAATAAAATTGCGGTCATCAAAAACAAGCCAAGCAATGTACTTGCTGGGAAAAACTTCATTTTAAATGAAAGGGACAAGCCACCATTACGGTCATGATATCGTCGAAAGAAATAATGAGTTAAAAAAATCATTAGCCAAGTAAATATGGCACCAAACATCGATAAAGCAATCATGGTAGTAAATGCTTGCTCTGGAAATAAAACATATATTGCCGTGGCAAGTGCGATACCAACCGTAGATAGCAACAAAGCATTCATAGGAATACCATTGCTATTTAGCTTACCTAAGGCTTTAGGCGCATCCCCTCCACGGGCTAAGCTAAACATCATTCGGGTCGTAATATAAAGCTGACTATTCATTGCAGATAAAGCCGCTACAACCACTACAAAATTTAATATGCCTGCAGCGTATGGAATATTCAAAACTTCCATCACAGTTACAAAGGGGCTATGCCCTTCTCCAATTCTAGTCCAAGGCACAATAGCTAAAATGATAGCGAGTGATAAAATATAAAACACCAGCAAACGCACAATAGTTGCACGAAATGCTTGTTTGACCGCTGCCTCTGGATCTTTCGCTTCGCCTGCAGCAACGGCAATCATTTCTACACTTAAATAACTAAAAATAGAAATCACCACCGCCACCCACATCCCCCATACGCCATTGGGCATAAAGCCACCATTTGCCGTGTAGTTGTGTCCTCCATAATTGGGATTCCCCTCCCCCCAAATAACATAAGCCCCCATAATAATAAACCCGACAATTGCAAAAATCTTAACCGTTGAAAACCAATACTCCAGAGTTCCAAAAGCCTTCACACTCATTGCATTAATACCGATAAGCAAGCCAGAAAATAGAACAATCCAAAACCATGATGGCACGCCTTTAAACCAAAACTGCATATATTCCGCAACGGCAGTGATTTCTGTCCCCACAGCCAACACAATTGCAGCCCAATAGGCATAGCGCACTAAAAATCCCGCCAACGGGCTAATATAATGCTCTGCATATGCGCCAAAAGAGCCTGAAGTAGAATGAGCAACGGTCATCTCCGCCAGACACCCCATTAAAAGTAATGTAATGAATCCACCAATTGCATAACTTAATATGACACTAGGCCCAGCAAAGCCAATTGCAAATTTACTTCCCAAAAACAAACCAGTGCCAATCGCTCCACCAATTGCAATCATGCTCATTTGCCCTGCAGTTAGCTTTCTCTGCAAGCCTTGTTCACGGGCTTTAATTTTATCAAAACTCATCAGGCATCTCCGGTGGTATGCACAAAATTTGCGCTATTGCTTAAGCTCTATTGATCACGGCTATTGCAACTCAAATTACATTTTTAAAAAAGGGAGCAAAGATTCTTTGCTCTTGCCCCCCCTTTTTTAAGTCACAACAACACGCTGGTGATGCGTCTTTGTATTCCAAATTTTTCGATCCAAAATATCCTTAAGTGTATCTACTGCATCCCAAATATCGGTGTAACCAAGATAAAGTGGAGTTAGCCCAAAACGCAGCACTTCTGGTTCGCGATAATCACCGATGACACCTTTTGCAATGAGTGCTTGCATAATGGCAAACCCATATGGATGACGATAACTAACATGACTGCCCCGTGAGGCATGTTCTCGCGGCGTGACCAATGTCAGTGGATGATCAGCACAGCGCTCTTCTACTAAACGAATAAATAAATCACTAAGTGCCAATGATTTTTCACGCACAGCCAACATATCAGCTTGCAATGCAATATCCAGCCCACATTCGATCAATGACATCGATACAATCGCTTGTGTGCCGCAAAGAAAGCGGCGAATGCCTGATGCAGGCTGATACTCAGTCGCCATTGCAAAGGGATTTTGATGTCCCCACCAACCAGAAAGAGGCTGCCAGAATTGATCCTGATGCCGAGGGGATACCCAAATAAATGCAGGTGACCCAGGGCCGCCATTCAAATACTTATATGTACATCCCACCGCAAAATCAGCATGAGAGCCATTCAAATCAACGGGTACAGCCCCAGCAGAATGAGCCAAATCCCAGACAGTGATCACGCCTTGCTGATGTGCCAATGCTGTAGTAGCCGCCATATCATGCATATAGCCCGTGCGATAATTAACATGCGATAGCAACAAAACAGCAACATCCTCACCCACAGCCTGCTCGAGCGAAGTTTGCTCATCAATCAGCCTTAACTCATAGCCTTGCTGCAAGAAATCAATCATTCCCTGAATCATGTACAAATCAGTGGGGAAGTTATCACGTTCTGAGACGATAACTCGGCGCTGAGGGAGGGCCTTTTGCTGAATTCTTATTGCTGCTGCTAATGCTTTAAATAAGTTTAAAGAAGTAGTATCTGTAATCACCACCTCCCCCTTAGCGGCCCCCAACAAGGGTGCAAGTCGGTCACCAAGCCTCCCTGGCAAATCAAACCAATTGGCATCGTTCCAGCTACGAATCAAGCCTTGCCCCCACTCCTGACCAATCACATCATGGCTACGTGCCTGAGCACTTTTAGGAAGCACTCCCAAAGAATTACCATCCAAATAAATCACACCCGGAGGGAGAAAAAATAAATCTTTAAATGAAGCTAGTGGATCTTGCTGATCGGCCAGTAAACATGCAGCACGCGTTTGCATATAACTTCTCCTTATTAAAAAAAATTCAAAATCAAAGCCCACGCAATATGGCTCTGACAGGACTGGCATCTAAATGAAGAAGCTTCAAAGGCAGGGCAATCAATTCATAGTCCCCTTCCGGCACGTGATCGAGCAGTAGGTTTTCCAATACAGCCATACCGTGATGTGCTAGCGCATGATGCGCATCCAACGTTTTACTTGCCACAGGATCAAGTGAGGCACTATCTACGCCGAGCAGACAAACACCTTGTTCTGCCAGCCAATTTATCAACTCAACTGAAATCCCAGGAAAATCTGACCGCCATGTTTCAATTGGATTAACGTGCCATGTGCGAATCAAAAGCCGAGCAGGCAAAGGGGTATTCATTGTCTGTAAGCGATTTTGCACCTGAGCTAAGCTGACATGCGTCCCTGCATCTAAACAATGCACCACACGGCACACCCCTAAATAAGGAGTAAGGGAAAGTTGATCAACAGCGCAGCCATCCGATTGATAATGCAAAGGTGCATCAGCGTGTGTGCCACTGTGAGTAGAAAGCGTCATTCTGGACACATTGACAGGACAGTCATTTTCTAACTGCCATGTAAACTCCGTAGAAAATGGTGTATCTCCCGGCCAAATAGGCATCCCAGAAAAAACAGGCATACTGATATCTAAAAGCATAAAAGAGCTCCAATTTTTTATGGCATTCGCATACGCTGAGCTTGTGACCTAAAAATTTTCTTCCAAATACGAAGTAAAGTTTAGCACTGCCCCCCCTTGGAAAAATTGCAAGTTTGGCTTGCCCAAACCTCATTTTTCGCAGACTATTCAGTTATTTAAGTGCTTTTAGAAGGAAAGTTGTGTATGCACACTGATGCCATCGATTGGCGCATTCTTGCTGCACTACAGCAAAATGGTCGCTTAAGTAACCAGGACTTAGCAGATCAAGTAGCGCTATCCCCTTCCGCATGTTTAAGGCGAGTAAGAGCCTTGGAAGAGCAAGGTTTGATCAAGGGGTATCATGCGGTACTAGACGCTCAGCAACTGGGCCATGAGTTGGAGGCAATTGTCCATATTTCCTTGGACAGCTCCCGAGAGGGATGGCACGACGAATTTTTACAGCAAATCACTATTTTTTCAGAAATAGCAGCCGCCTATATTGTGACAGGCAATTGCAACTATATTTTGCACGTACGCTGCCAAAACCTTGCTGCGTTTTCTACATTTATGGTGGAGCGACTAAACAAGCTGCCGGGAATGCGTGATGTTTGCTCTTATATCGTCATGAAGAAGATTAAAGACCAACTTTCCTTACTCCCAATAAGCAAGGGACAACTGTCAAGTTCCGCCTAATTAGATCTAAATGAAGAAGCAACATCCGCCGCAGCTCAGCCACGATCCACTCCTGAGTCTGAGAGAGCGTAGCGTCTAGGCTCGCCCCGTTGTTGCCACTTACGCACTGTGTGCCAAATCGTGTTGTAGCTCTTGACCAAGGGAGATTCCTTAATTTTGCTTCTTGTTTTTGAGGTTGTGTGTGCATTGCTATCGATATGATGACGCATGCCTTGCCCCGCTCCAGGGTTTTAATTAGTGTCTGCGAATATCATAAGCTTCGAATAGAGCCCAGCTCCAAGTAGAGATGTATCCACACGGAACCAAACAAGTAAGCATCTAACATTCAAAATACTTGCCCAAGGCAAAAACATACCGTACGATTGGTTTGTTTTCACGCTATAGAGTGCTGTAATGCCCATCACCAAGCAACAGCTGATCGATCAAGCTACCGCCTTATTCAGAATGAAAGGTTATGCTGCAAGCAGCATCAGTGAAATTGTGCAGGCCTGCGGCATTACCAAGGGCAGTCTTTATCACCATTTTGCGAGCAAAGAAGCATTGGGGCTGGCTACGCTAGAGCAGTTAGAAGCTTATTTTGACGAGCATATTTTCTCAAAAATACGCCAAGATCAGTCCGCAGCAGGGCTTGCTGCATTTAATCTGGCAATTGAAGAATTCTTTTGGCTGCACCCCAATGGCTGCCTGCTTGCTAGCTTAAGCTTAGAAACGAGTACCGCGTACGAGCCATTCCAAACTGCCATTCTGCATTTTTTTAGCAAGTGGCAAAGCTGCTATTACCATGCTTTTATTGCTTTTTACCCCGCCGATCAAGCCAAAACACTCAGTATTGACGCCCTCGCCATCGTGCAAGGCTGCATTTTAATGTACCGGGTGAATGGCAATATCGAGCCCTTACAGCGCCAGCAGCAAGCTCTGCTCAAGCTCTGCGCTTAATTGAAGCTGACAGGGCTAAACTCGCCTTGCATAAAAAGACATACCAATCGTTCAGTATAAAAAAGGAAAATTATGATAGATAAGCACGCTTTAAAGCATGCCTTGCTCGCCGGAATGGGGGGATTTATTGCCATCTTACTGCTGGCAAGTGCCAGCGAATTTGGAGCGGCAGCACTGATTATGGCGCCGTTTGGTGCAAGCTGTGTTTTGCTTTTTGCACTGCCTGAAGCAGCACTATCGCAGCCTAGAAATGTGATCGGCGGGCATTTACTGACGGCAAGTGTGGGGCTGGCTTTCTATTTACTCACCCCCAATACCGCGCTATTTGCTGCACTAGCTGTAGGTGTTGCCATTAGCCTTATGGTGCTGACTAAAACCACTCACCCGCCAGCTGGCGCAAACCCATTATTATTTTTTCTAACTGCCAAGCCGCTGAGCATCTGGTTTTTACTCACTCCTGTGGCAAGTGGTGCCATTTTGCTGGTGCTACTTGCCACCCTCTACCACCGTGCCACAGGTAAATTTAGCTATCCGGTAAAGCGTTAAGCTGCAATCACCATATCGATATGCAGAATATTGTCTTCTAAGTATTCCTGCCCCACGGGTACAAAGCCAAAGTTAGCGTAAAAACCCTGTAAATGAGATTGCGCACCGATACGATGGCCTTGATCCGGGTAGAGCTGCCTTGAATAGCGTAAGCCTTCTGCCACCAGTTTTGAGCCTGTCCCGCCACGCCGTGCATCGGGATGAGTAATGACTCGGCCAATTGATGGCTCCGCATATTTAAGGCTCGGCGGCACGAGGCGCAAGCTGGCAAGCACCTGGCCATTTTGATCAAAACCCAGTAAATGCTGCGAAACAGCGTCGTATTTATCCATATCCGGATAGACGCAATTTTGCTCAACAATAAACACATCTTGCCGCAGCTTTAAATAGGCATACAAAGTAAGCGCATCAAAATCTGCTAATCCAAACCAGCGCCATTGCAATTCCATGATGAACCCCTAAGAAAAAAGGCTGCCGAAGCAGCCTGTTAGTACACATTCAGCGAAGGTTTCCCTCTAAAAAAGCAAAAAGATCTGTAGACACAGAGCTACGAAGAGCACACGGAGAACACAGAGAAAAACACGAGTATTCCAAGATTTTCTCTGTGTGCTCTGTGTTCTCACTGATCTCTGTGTCTACAGATTTGAAGCTTTTTTGAGAAGGGATAAAGTATTAGCAGCCTAGCTTTTCACGCCATCTGGCAATTTGTACCAGCACTTGGAATGGCGCAGTGCCGCCTACATGATTTCGGGCGTTTAAAGAGCCTTCCAGCGTCAGTACTTCAAAAATATCTTCGCCAATCAAGGGTGAAAAGCTTTGCAACTCAACCAATTGCAAATCACCCAAGTCTTTATGCTTTTGCTCGGCATAGCGCACTGCCAAAGCCACCGCTTCGTGCGCATCGCGGAAAGGAATACCACGCTTCACCAGATAATCGGCCAGATCGGTTGCAGTAGAGAAGCCCTGCTTCACCGCACGCACCATTGCTTCAGGCTTCACGGTAATGCCGCGCATCATATCGGCATAAATACGCAGGGTATCGGTCAGCGTGTCCACAGTATCAAATAGTGGCTCTTTATCTTCCTGATTGTCTTTATTGTAAGCCAGCGGCTGGCCTTTCATTAAAGTGAGCAAGGAAATCAGGCTACCATTTACACGGCCCGTTTTGCCACGCACCAGCTCAGGCACATCCGGGTTTTTCTTTTGCGGCATGATTGAGCTGCCGGTACAAAAGCGATCGGCAATATCAATAAAGCCGTAGCGCGGGCTCATCCACAGGATCAGCTCTTCAGATAAACGTGATAAATGCGTCATGACCAGCGCAGCGGCTGCGGTAAATTCAATCGCAAAATCACGATCAGAGACTGCATCGAGCGAGTTCTGACAGACTTCGTCAAAGCCCAGCAATTTTGCAGTGTATTCCCTGTCAATCGGATAAGTTGTACCCGCCAATGCAGCCGAGCCAAGCGGTAAGCGATTAACACGCTTACGTGCATCCACAAAGCGTTCTGCATCGCGGCCCAACATTTCTACATAAGCCATCATATGGTGGCCAAAAGTTACAGGCTGGGCTACTTGCAAATGAGTAAAACCTGGCATCACTGTAGATGCATTTTTTTCTGCCAGATCGATCAAGGAAACTTGCAGCTCATGCACAAGGCCAACCAGCAAATCAATTGCACCGCGCAAATACAAGCGGATATCGGTAGCTACTTGATCATTACGGCTGCGCCCAGTGTGCAGGCGCTTGCCTGCGTCGCCAATCATTTGTGTCAGGCGACGCTCAATATTCATATGCACGTCTTCTAAATCCAGGCTCCATTCAAATGTGCCTTCGCGGATTTCGTTCAGGATATCAGCCATGCCGCCTTGAATGGATTTCAAGTCTTCAATCGACAACACGCCTACTTTATTCAGCATGGTGGCGTGAGCTAAAGAGCCTTGGATATCCACTTCGGCCATGCGTTTGTCAAAATCTACTGAGGCGGTATAACGCTTAACGAGTTCGGTAACCGGCTCGTTAAAACGGCCAGACCACATCTTTTTACTCTGATCTTGCATGCTTTGTTTCCTGATCGAATCTAGATTTAGGGCAAATTATATCTGCCATGCCAGATAATACGTAAAATTTCCGCGTAATAAATCATAAGCAGGCATTCAACTGATGGCGATAGCATGTTGCTATTTTGCCCAAGAAAAGAACCTATACTGAGCTTAAAGTAGATTATTGCTTATACAGCCATGAGAATACGCTGTAAAAATACAAAATGCCTTATAAAAACCAAAAACGATGCCTGCTCCAAAAGTGTAAAGAGCCGTATAATCCGCAGCATAAATAGAAGTGACGGCATAATAATGCAAACAACATAAGTAGTTTCATTTAATCATCACAAAAATATAAAAATATCCTGAGCCAATATCCACAATAAAACGGTATTGCAAGCACGTCACTACTTATTAATCGTTTCTTATTTAGCTTAGAAACGTATCTTCTGAACTCAGAATCTTTAAGGAGTTGGACAGACTCTATGTCTATAAGTGCCCAATATAAATAGGCGCTTTGAGCTAGAAAACAGATCTGTCACAACTTAAACCGCCATTGAATACTGAAGCGCAACAGAGAGTAAGCAAGCAATGTCCAGAGACATGAAAAGAACACCTCGCAGCAATACCGGTAACGCCTCAAAAAGCGGAGGCGGAGGGTCCTTGCTCACAGGCTTATTGATTGGCTTATTCGGAGGAGTGGCTGTGGCTGTGGCTGTCGCCGTTTTCTTAAACCGTAGCGGCAATCCTTTTGCAGGAAAAGTCAGCAGCACGCCGGCCGACGCAATCTCTTCTGCCCCTGTTGGTTTGCCCCCACAAACTCCGGAAGTCTTATCCCCAGGTGGTAAAAATGATGTGATCATTGTCACCCCTACGCCCACCGCCTCAGCCGTTAAAAACGAAAATGGCGAGCGTTTTGATTTTTATAAGATGCTGCCGGAACTTGCAGACAAAAAACCTGCCGAAGCGGCTAAACCTGCCGAGCCTAAAAAACCAGAAGCCAGCCCCCCAGTTAAAGTAGAAGTGCCTAAAGGGGCTTATTTACAAATTGGCTCATTCCAAAATGAGCAAGATGCAGATAATCTTAAAGCGAAACTGGCCTTACTCGGCATAGAAGCCCGAATCCAAACCAGCGATATTCCTGGTAAAGGAATCTGGCACCGTGTTCGCCTTGGGCCATTTAATTCCAGCAGTGAGCTGGATAATGCCCGTTCACAACTTAAAGCGAATGGCGTAGATAGCGCCGTTGTTAAATAACAAAGTCCCTGCAAAACAGCCCCTAACAATAGGATCTATGTATGTTGAATACTTGGCTCAAAAGATTACTGATTAGCACCACACTTCTCGCTGCCAGCCTTGCTCACGCTGACATCCGTGAAGGCGTTGAATATAAAAAGATGACTAAGCCGCAAGCTGTTGCAGTTGCAGGCAAAAGCGAAGTCATAGAGTTCTTTTGGTATGGTTGCCCACACTGCTTTACCGTGGCCCCTTATGTAGAAGACTGGGCTGCTAAATTACCGGCCGATGTTAATTTCCGCCGCGTACACGTTGCATGGCCAGGCCGTAGCGATATGGAAGGCCACGCTAAAATCTTTATCGCCCTGCAAGCAATGGGTCTGGAAGGTAAGCAACAGCTTGCAGTCATGAGCGCCATCCAGAAAGATCGCGTTGAATTACGTAAAGAAGACATCTTGTTCGCCTGGATCAAAAAACAAGGCATCGATGTAGATAAATTCAAAGCGCAATACAACTCATTTAGCAGCAGCGCCAATATGAATAAGCTGGCGCAAATGACGCGTGATTACCAGGTAGATGGCGTGCCGATGTTTGTCATCAATGGTAAATACGTTACAAGCCCTGCCATGGTTGGCAAAGAAGATGGCACCATCACCCAAGTGATTGATCAGTTGCTCGCCAAAGACAAGCCAGCAACCGCCAAAAAGAAATAAGCTCACTGATAACTTGCATGCCCCGAGAATTCTTCGGGGCATTTTTTACGCCCTGAATCTAAGCACAAAAGGCATACTCAAAAACTGGATTGTTCATGCGGTGCAATCCCCCAACAGGAGCTTTCAACATGCAATGGATCGATCTGCGTAGTGATACCGTCACCCAGCCCACCCCTGCCATGCGCACTGCCATGATGAATGCAGCGGTAGGTGATGATGTTTATGGTGATGACAGCACAGTTAATGAGCTTGAGCGCCTTGCTGCAAGCACACTGGGCTTTGAAGCCGCCTTGTTTGTGCCAACCGGCACCTTTGGTAATCAGCTCGCGCTTTTTACCCACTGCGAGCGCGGTGATGAAGTGATCTTGGGCGAAGACACGCATATTGTCTGGCACGAAGTAGGTGGAGCAGCGGTGATTTCCGGCGTTAATCTACGCCCTATTCCCACACAAAATGGCGTGCTGGATGCCGAGCAAGTACGCCGCCGTATTCGCCCCGAAGGCGATATTCACCTGCCGCGCACTCGCCTTATCTGTATGGAAAACGCCCATTCTAGTGGCCGAGTAATTCCACTCGCCGCCATGCAAGAAGTCTGGGAAACAGCAAAATCTGCGGGGCTAAAAGTCCACCTTGATGGTGCACGCGTGTTTAACGCCGCCACCCACTTAGGCGTCGATGTAAAACAAATCACCCAATACGCCGATAGCGTGATGTGTTGCTTATCCAAAGGGCTGGCTGCCCCGATTGGCTCTATCCTTGCAGGCGACGCCATATTTATTGCCACCGCACGCAAAAAACGTAAACTCTTGGGCGGAGGCTGGCGGCAAGCCGGTGTACTTGCGGCCCCAGCGATCTTGGCGCTCACGGAAATGACAGAGCGCTTGGGCGACGATCACAACAACGCACAATATCTGGCTGAACAACTCGCCAGCCTGCCTGATGTACACGTTTGCACCGACCAGCTACAGATCAATATGGTGTTTTTTGAAATCAGCAAATCCATCGATGAAACCAAGCTGCTCACTTATCTAAGCGAATGTGGCATTAAATCAAATGGCACCGAAGACGGCCAATGGCGCTTTGTTTGCCACTGGCAGATCGACAAGGAAGAGATTGATAAAGTGATTGCTGCGATGAAAGTAGCGCTGGCCGCAGCTTAAGGCTCCACCTCAACGTGTGGGCACAGATCATGCCCACCCTAAGACTTACCTTAACTTATCCACAACCGCCAGCAGCGGCAACAAAACGCTTGCGCCAAACTGGCGGCTACGCTCGCCGTTCCAGCCGACTTCAGGCAATGGACGCTTGGCGGTGTCTTTAAATGGCATTTCGATGGTGTAAGCCAAGCAATCAAAAGCATCGCCTACCCAGTTGGTGCCAATGGTCAGTGTTTCCGGGCCAAATTTGCCTTTTTCATAGCCGAATTCGGTTTGGAAATCCGGGCTAGTCGCCAACCAAGCTGCTTTAAAAGCCTCTTGCAGGCTGGCTTGGTGAGCCGAGAATGAAGCATTATCATCACAGCCTGCCACAAAATTATGCGGAATTGCTTCATCGCCGTGCACATCAAGGAAGGCATCGATACCGGCTTCCAGCATCATCTGGCGCACAAGGAACACCTCTGGGCTGCGCTCCATGGTTGGCGTTGCCCATTCACGGTTCAAATTGGCCCCCGCCGCATTGGTACGCAAATTACCGCGCACACTGCCATCCGGATTCATATTTGGCACAATGTAGAACACCGCTTTTTCGAGTAACACACGCGCCACGGCGTTTTCCGGGTCGAGTAATGTTTCTAGCAAGCCTTCAACAAACCACTCAGCCATGGTTTCGCCCGGATGCTGACGCGCCGTAATCCAGATCTTTTTCTTGCCCGGCATTTCCACGCCAACGCGCAGCAAATCCATATCTCGGCCATCTAAGGTGCTGCCCAGATGCACCAACTCGCACAGGGGCGAAGCCTCTACGGCTTCGCCAACCAAGCGCATATGACGTTCCCACGAGTACGGCTCAAAATAAGCGTAGAAAACCGATTCGCGTTCCGGGCGGTGGTGGATACGCAGAGTTTGACCATCGTAGTCACTGGCCACGCGGAACCAGTTTTCCGTGTCGTAGCTGGCCACGGCATTGTAATCAGGCCAGCCGTCCGGATAAGCACTGCTGGCCGCATTATCAAAATGGATCACACAATCCTGATCTTTAGCGCCGAGTAAGCGAAAGTGGAACCACTGGCTAAATGGCGATGCGTTATCGCTGCGGATCTTCAAATGGATATTCTGAGCATCAGCAAGGCTGACTACTTCAATAGCACCAGAATCAAACTGGCTAGAGATTTTTAGCATGAGCTAACCTTATTAATTAAGAGACATAAAAGTTCTGTAGACACAAAGACCAGTGAGAACACAGAGCACAAAGAGAAAACCTTTTCCTAGCCAGTAGACAAAGAATTTAAAAGATTAAAAGTATGTTTTCTCTGTGTTCTTTGTGTGCTCGGCATCCTCTGTGTCTACAGGTTTAAGGTTTTTCAGCTTCAAACGGATAGACTAGGCCTAGCTCGGCTCTGGCCGCGTCCATCATGGCAATCATCGCTCTGGAATGAGCGTAAGGCATCAGCGGGCTTTCACTTTGACCTGTGGCCAATAAATGGCAAAAATGCGCGGCTTCGTATTGCAGGCCAGAGCCCACAGGCGGCATTTCCAGCCTGACTTTGCGGCCATCTTTATAAAAAATGGTAGCAGCAGTTGGGTTCCACCATTTTTCATCCAAAACGATATGCCCATCCGGGCCAGCCAGCATAGCCTCGCCAGAGCCAGCCAGATCAAGGCCACAGTAAAGCTGGCTGATGCCGCCACTGTGCTGGCTATTGATGCTGGCAAAAGTATCCACACCACCATTCAGCCGCCCCAAAGCCTGCGTCTGTTGCACATCCCCTAGCCAATCCACTGCTAAAAACGCGCCATAAATACCGATATCCAGCAGGCCACCACCCGCCATTTCAGGCTTTAGTACGGCATGATCTGCTGCTACATTAGGGTTGGCAAAGCCGCAACGCACAAAAGCAATTGGGCCGATCGGGTCATTCAATAAGTGTTCGCGCAGCGCCTGATAGAGTGGATAAAACCCCGGCTTCATCGCCTCCATAAATAACTGGCCAGTTTGCGTCGCCACATCCAGCACACGCTCCAGCTCGGCAAGGCTAGTCGCCGCTGGCTTTTCACACAGCACCGCCTTACCCGCCTTCATAGCTGCAATACTGTACTCAGCATGACTGGTATGGGGCGTGGCGATATATATCGCGTCGATATCGCTGGCGAGCAAATCATCCACGCTTTGATGCACCACCCCGCCATGCTGATCCACAAAAGCCGCAGCCTTAACCTGATTGCGATTCCAGACGGCAGCAAGCTGCGCCTGCTCCGAAATCAAAGCCAAGCCCTGAGCAAAGCGATTGGCGATATGGCCAGTGCCGATAATCCCGAAACGAATAGTCATTGAGTGCCTTTGTAATCAGGATACAAACCTTAAACCTGTAGACACAGAGAACACAGAGAGAAACAAAAAGAGATAATCACACAACGACCATTAACCATTTTTATTCGATTTTCTCTGTGAGCTCTGTGTTCTTAATTTCCTCTGTGTCTACAGAACTTTTAGATTTAAACTTTATTAAACCGCACCAAGGCCAAGCTACCTAATAGATTAGGCAGGAATTCTACTTTTTCGCCCTGATTCAATACCAGTTGATGATCAATTTTTAAGCCTAATTTATTCAATAATTTAGCAAAATCATGCACGGTGCAAAAATGGATATTGGGTGTGTTATACCACTCAAAAGGAATCGTTTCTGATACTGGCATTCTGCCCATGAGGATTTGCCAGCGATTTTCCCAAAAGCCAAAATTAGGAAAGGTCACAATGCCAGTTTTACCCACCCTGACCATTTCCTGCAAAATGCCTTCAATATTGTGCATGGCCTGAATCGTGAGGGAAAGCACCACATAATCAAAGGAATGGTCTTCAAAAGTCGATAAGCCACTTTCCATATCGCTTTGAATGACATTCACGCCATTGGCCACGCAGCCCACCACGCCATTGACATCAATTTCAACGCCATAGCCGCTAACATCTTTTTGGGCCGCCAGCCAAGCCAGCAATTCGCCATCACCACAACCTAAATCTAACACTCTGGATTGTGGGGCAATCCAATCGGCAATATATTGCAAATCGGGGCGTAAAGTTTTTAACTCGCTCATTGAGTAATCTCCTTAGCAATCCGCAATAAATAGTTGCGCATAATGGCGTGATAAGGAGCGTCTTCCATCAAAAATGCATCATGGCCGTGTTCTGATTCAATTTCTGCATAAGAAACTTGGCGCTTGGCAGCGAGTAAAGCCTTAACAATTTCTTTAGAGCGGGCAGGAGAAAAACGCCAGTCGGTAGTAAATGAAACCACTAGGAATTGTGCCTTAGCTTCACTTAAAGCTGCGACTAAATCATTATTGTAATGACGGGCCGGATCAAAATAATCTAGTGCTTTGGTCATCAATAAATAAGTATTGGCATCAAAGATTTCGGCAAATTTATCGCCTTGATAACGCAAATACGATTCTATTTCGAATTCCACTTCAAAGCCGTATTTATATTCACCCGAGCGCAATAGCCGGCCAAATTTCTCGCCCATGCCATCGTCGCTTAAATAGGTGATATGCCCCAACATGCGGGCCAATCGCAGGCCACGGCGTGGCAGGGTATTGTGCTGATAATAATCGCCGCCATGAAAATCCGGATCGGTCAGAATCGCTTGGCGGGCCACATCATTAAAAGCAATATTTTGCGCAGTTAATTTAGGTGCAGAGGCAATCACCAAGCAATGGCGAATTCGCTCTGGATGGGTAATGGACCAGCGCAGCGCTTGCATGCCACCCAAGCTGCCACCAATTACTGCAGCAAATTGGGCAATACCCAAACGATCAGCTAATCGCCTTTGCGTTTCTACCCAATCCCGTACCAATACCAATGGGAAAGTCGAACCATAGGGCTGGCCCGTGGCCGGATTAATTGAAGAAGGCCCGGTTGAGCCATGGCAACCGCCCAGATTATTTAGCCCGATAACAAAAAATTGATCGGTATCAATCGGCTTACCCGGCCCTATCATCGTATCCCACCAACCCGGATTTTTATCATCGACGGTATAGCGGCCAGCTACGTGATGATTACCCGACAAAGCATGGCAAACCAAAATGGCATTCGACGCATCGGCATTCAGCGTGCCATAGGTTTCATAAACCAACTCGTAATACGGCAGGATAGCGCCGGAAGATAAAGTAATTGGCTCGTCAAAAACCGCTTTTTGAGCGGTGACTAAACCAACGCTGCGAGGTAGCTGCATTGTTTTTCCCAAGTCTAAAAAGCTCAAACTACACCCCAAACCATAAACCTTCGACACGGAGAAAAACAAAAACGCGAGTGGAAAAAAATATAAATCCCCCTAAAGGTTTTCTCCGTGAAACTCCGCGTTCTCTGTGTTCTCCGTGGTTTAAGATTTGGGTTTTAAGCCCTATTTATTCAATTGTGCTAATTGCGCCCGCTCTGCATCCGACCATTTATCTTCCAGAGCTATCAGCTGATCTCTGTCCGCAAATGGCGGATAACCCGCTTTCATAGTTAAGCGAATATAGTGGTGGATAAATACATCTAGGCAAACATGCATTGCGCGCATATCGCCAATTTCTTGTTCACGCTTTTTAGTGCGCAAATATAAATCGAAATCTGCGGCCTGAATGCGCTCATCCCAC
Source organism: Iodobacter arcticus (assembly GCF_042664895.1). Lineage (NCBI taxonomy): Bacteria > Pseudomonadati > Pseudomonadota > Betaproteobacteria > Neisseriales > Chitinibacteraceae > Iodobacter > Iodobacter arcticus. Next base: position 125,655 of record NZ_JBHTBQ010000006.1, on the reverse strand, counting down.
TCGCCAATTTTAGCCAGCGCACTACGGGCAATCATCACTGTATTGCCCACAAAGCCTTCTTTAATCTGATGCTTAAATCGCGTTTGCCGATCAAGGCAAAAGCCTTCCCAATTACGATACATCAGCTTATGCATCCAGCTGAGCGTGGTGCGATTAAAACCAAATAAGCCAAGAAAGTTTTTAATTTTTTGCCAACGATGCTTCAGCTTTTTAGTCTCTTGAGCATTTTCAATTTGCTCAATTCCGCAAACCGTAGCGACTTCTAAACCATTCGCTGTCATCGATTCAATCAGCTTAAGGTCCCACTGGGGAGATACGATAATGTCATTATTCAGAAAAGCGAGCCAGTCATATTTTGCAATGACAATCCCTTGATTCTGGCTATGCGGATAAGCGTAATTCGCATGATTACGAATCACCGTTACCCCCACCGAATCAAAAAACTCCGCACTACCATCGTTCGAGCCATTATCAATAATAATCAGCTCAAAAGGGTGATGGGTATAGCGCTGCAGGTTTTCCCAGAATAATTGATTCACTGCTAATTGATTATGGATGGCCGTAATAATGCTAATCATAAAGAAACCTTACGCTGAAAACTGGAGCCCGCCAACAAAGCACAAGCCAAGAGCACATAGGCTAGGCCCGTAATATTATCGGTAAAAAAGGAATTGGCTAAAGTCGATATTCCATAAGAGCAAACTAAAACCAAACCCAACCAGCGCTCAGCCGAAATGGTATTCCATGCTTGTTTTGCTGTGGCGAGTAATACTAAAACCAAGGACAACATCCCCACAATACCCAGCTCTACACCCAACCATAAATAATCATTATGCGGATTAGCAAAAGAGCGGCGCACTTCCGAATCACCGGCATTTTTTAAATAATTCTGCTTATAGCTGCCAGTGCCGTGCCCTAAAACCGGCGCTTCTTTAATTAAATCTTTAGCTACTTTATGAAAAAATAATCTCAAGCCAACCGAAGTATCGATATCGCCTTTATCGTAGCTTTGCACATCGCTTTGCACGGTGCTCATTCCTGTACGCAATGAACTAGAGCCTAAATAAAGTAAGGGGCCCATTACCGCAGCAGCAATCAGCGCAATAAAGAAACCACGCCGCCCCTGCCATAGCACCACTAATAACCCTAACAGTAAGAGCAGCAATACTTGCGCCGTGCGCCCTTTCACCATAAAAAATACATCAAAAATACACAGGGCAATGGTGATTGCCGCTGGCCAGCGCCATTGCTTAGGCAAACGCCCCGCCATCCAATAAGCGGCAATACCGCAGGCAAGAAAACTCACAAAGGTGCTGTGATAGGTATGTGTTCTAAAAACGGAATAATCGCCGATTGCACCTTGAATAATAGGCGTGCCACTCAGGCCACTGCCAATTGAAAGCACAAGGGTAATCACCGCCCCAAGGCCGAATCCGGCTAATAAATACTGGCGAACAGGAGCTAAAGTACATACTGCAAAAAATAAAGGCGCTAATAAATAAGCCCGCATTTTAAGCAGCATGCCCAGCGCATCGTTAATTGATGAATCGGTCCAAAATACGCCCAATACAAACAGCGAATACATCAGAAGGCAGGCCTGAATTAAAGGCTGGCGTAATGCATTGCCAATATGTTGGCGGATTTCCGGAGTAAAAATCGCGAATAAAACCAATACCCCCGCGCTGATATTTTGCATGGCGGTTGAAACAGGAATAGCCAACCCCGCCAAAAAAGCAAACCAGAGTAGAGGCTGCCGAACGATATTTAGATTCATGCCACCACCAGACGATAATGTTTTTTAGTTAAATCGCGGCCCAGTAGTTTTTCTACTTTCATTTGCCAGCGATGACGTTTTTCGCGTTTGGATAAACGATATTGCGGATCAGGTGTGAATACTAATTCGGCATAATCCTGAAACCAAGGCTGAACAATAGCCGGATGTTTGCCTTTAAATGGCTGCAATATACTGGCATCAATCTGGCTGTAATCATGCGCCTTAGGGGTGTGATTCCAATAGCGAGAAACCTGACGAATCTTCTCATTCATTTTTTCGCTAGATCGCACATGGCCATAATGATAAATCGGGCAGCCCACCACCGCAGCATTTGGATAACGCCCACGCTTATTCTGATGCATCACCACCCAAAACAAGCCATCAGGTGCCCAGCTGCGAATGGTGTTTCTAATAATTCGAGGGGCACGGCGATACCAAGCAGGGCTTTTTGCTACTAAATCTGGGCAGCCATAAAAATGGTGATAATCAAACACCAGTGCTTCAACTTCAAGGTTAGCTAAATGCTTTTCCATGGCGGCGCGAATCTTGGGCGCATCTTCTTCGTGAATGACCTCGTCGCCTTCCAGATAAAACGCCCAATCACCACTGCAATTAAACTGAGCAATCATTTTTTGCTGAGCGTAGACATAGCCACGGTCTTTCATATCCTCATTCCACGTGGTTTCAATCACCCGAATCCGTGCATCGCCAATAGAGCGCACGCGCTCCAATGTGTCGTCATCGCTCTTACCTACCGCCACGACCACTTCATCGCAAACGCTCAGTAAGCTTTTTAAACTTTCAATATAGGGATAGCCAAGCAGAGTGCCATTGCGCAGGAAGGTAAAGCCGCTAACTTTCATAGGGAATCCGTAAAATGCAAGCTTGCAAGTAGCTAGCCAATCGCGAGATTATAGCAGCCTCAATACAGCTATCTCGCGTCTACACGCTTGCAAAACATGTTAAAAATAAGTGGTCTGATTATTACGTTTAATGAAGCGCACAATATCGTTGAATGCCTGCGCTCTATGAAACAGGTTTGCGATGACATTGTGGTGGTCGATTCTTGCAGTAGTGATAACACCGTGGAATTAGCCAAGCAAGAAGGCGCAACGGTGATTTCGCAGCCCTTCCTAGGCGATGGCCCGCAGCGCAGCGTGGGTTTGCCGCATTGCCGCCACGATTGGGTGCTTAATTTAGACGCCGATGAGCGCTTAGAAGACGATTTGGTGGCATATTTAAAAGATACCGATTTAAGCCAGCAAAATGTCAGCGCCATTGAAACGCGCCGCCGCAATTATATTGGCAATCAAACCACTCGCTTTGCCGGGCAATATCCGGATTATGTGCGGCGCATTTTTAATAAAACACAGGTGGATTTTTCGCCAGTCAGCGCGCACACCAAAATTCAAAGCCATTCATTAAAAAAAATACCTGCGCATATTACCCATTATTCATATAAAGATTATCCGGATATCTTTAAGCGAGCCTGCCTCTACGGCACATGGCAGGCGCAAACTATCGCCAAAACCAATAAAAAAATCGGCCCGCTCACGCCTGGGTTTCATTGCCTGTTTTCATTTTTAAAACATTATGTAATTAAGCTCGGCTTTCTGGCTGGGCACGATGGATTAGCGATCTCGCTAGGCAAAGCCATCGCCTCCTACATCAAATACGCCCATGCGATTGAACTACGCCGAAATAAAAACTAAAAACCCAAATCTTGAACCACAGAGGGCACAGAGAACACGGAGGGTCACGGAGAAATACCTTCTGTTGTTTGGTTTTCTCCGTGATCCTCCGTGTCCTCCTAAACTCCGTGGTTCAAGATTTGGGTTTGGATTTATAAATTCACATCATCGCGGCCAAGATGGCTGCCTCTATCGACGCCCAATCGGGCACGGTGTCGCTGCTGACGATCACTTCAAAACGTGAATCGCGACGATAAGCCGTAGTGGTAGCGCCCGGCATACCGTCTACCCAGTCGAATCGATACCAGTCCCGCTCGGTATGGAATACGCCTTTAGCTCGGGACAATCCTGTTAAACCCAAACTTTGTGGGCTAGATAGCGCATCAAATAAATCGGCGAGTTTGGCGCTAAAAAAGAGTGTTTCTGGGGCAAAAATCCAGCCGCAGCTGTGCGAGCCTAAGGCGGAGTGGGATTTTTTAATCGGCCAGACCAACTCTTCTTCCACCGCTGCAACTGGTTTAACGCGTTTACGCAGATTATTGCTATGAGTGTTAGGCGTTCTGGTGGCTGGCCAGCGCTCTGGGTGCAGCTCTAAATCCAGTAAAGCCGGATCGAACTCGCCTTGCACGGCTTGCACAATGGCGAGCTTTGGCGGGAACATCGCTTCTGCCATTTTCCACGCTGCGGCCATTTGATCGACATCGGCCAAATCGGCCTTGCTCAGTACAATCACATCGGCCAATTGCAACTGGTCGCGCCATGTTTCATGGCTGGTATAGCGGCTATCTTGCAAATGACGCGCATCAAGCAGCGTGAGCACCGCCCGCACATCCAAGGCTGCCGCCAAAAAAGGATCACGCAGTAAATCAATAATCCCCGCTGGATGACCCAAGCCAGATGGCTCGATCAGCAGGCGATCAGGGCGCTTACCTTTGAGTAATTTAGTCAGCGTAACTCGCAGCATGGGGCTGGTGGTGCAACAGATACAACCGCCGGGTACTTCGGCAACTTGTATATCTCCAACCGGCAAACCATCCCCCGCCACTGACAAGCTGGCTCCGTCTATGCCTACTTCACCAAACTCATTCACCACCACAGCCCAGTATTCATCTTGTGGCTTAGTGGCGAGCAGCTTCATCATGGCGGTGGTCTTGCCCACGCCTAAAAAACCACTGATTAGATTGACCGGAGTGCGATTCATAGATTGTCATTAGTCCTAAAACAGAAAATCTCAAAGTTCTTTAGGCATAAAACCCAATTCTTGAACCACAGAGGAAAAGGAGAACACGGAGGGCCACGGAGAAAAGCATTACAAGGTTTTCTCCGTGTAACTCTGTGTCCTCCGCGCTCTCCGTGGTTCAAGAATTGGGTTTTATGTGCAAGAAGAATTGCGGTGTTCTAGCTTATTGTGCCCGTATCTGGCTTAGGTTTATTTGGCCTTTGCACACCTGCGTGCAATTGCTGCATCGCCCCGCCCATATCGCCTGCCAGCATTTTAGGCAGCACATGATGGGCTTTGATAAACACATCCATGATGCCTTCAAATTCTTCTTTACGGGGTGGCTTCAAGACAAAATTAGCCACTTCGGCCTTATTACCAGGATGGCCGATTCCCACGCGTAAGCGCCAGAAATCAGGTGTTCCCAGATGGGCTTGAATGTCTTTTAAACCATTATGCCCACCATTGCCGCCACCCTGCTTCAGCTTGATCTGCCCAGCAGGGATATCCAGCTCATCGTGTACCACCAGGATTTCAGCGGGCAATATTTTATAAAACTGCGCCAAGGCCACCACGGATAAACCACTGCGGTTCATAAAAGTTTGCGGCTCTAGCAGCCATACGTCGCTGCCATGCAGGCGAGCTTTAGCAGCTAAGCCGTGGAATTTATTATCGTGGCGCAAAGAAGCATTAGCGTCTTTAGCTAATTCATCCACCCACCAAAATCCCGCGTTATGGCGGGTTTGCGCGTAATCGCTACCCGGATTACCCAGCCCTACAATCAATTTAATTTGCGGCATAGTCTTTCAAAAACAGGCGAAAAGGGCTACATGTTAGCAGCCTGTCAGACTTCTGCTAAGCGCCCATTGTTTTCAGCGCGGCAAAAGCTGCAGCATTGGGCTGGTGACGAATGATGCGCAAGCTGGCATCAGGTGCTAGATAAATCTTTCCCCATGCAATACGGTCTGATTCTATATCGATACTCCAGCCGCCAGACCAAGCCCAGCCTGAGCTCGCGGGGATCAGTTTAAAGCGCCCAATCCAGCGCCCCGGTGTAGCAGCTGTTGCATCGCCTACGCCGGGAACATCAATCACCGCCTGCCATTCAATTTTGCCAGCACGATTCCGTAACACTAATTGCTGGGTATTTTCTGATGAATACTGGCTCAGCGTAAACCCCGGCCAAGACCCAAGCAGGCTCAACTCGGCCTGAACGAGGGGCTGGCCTTGCGATACTTTACGATCAGTAGACACTTGCACATCAGTGAAGTAGGGAGCGTAGTTCAAGCCATCTTGCCGCACATGAAAAGGTGAAACGCCCAGCCTTGGCGCCAGCCAGTAGATCAAAATAAATAACAACAGCAGTAGCGCCGCCCCCATCACTTTTGCCTTATGCCTCGGTGGAATAACGGGTAAATTTGCCAACCACACCAAAGGGCTCCAGGTAAATGTCTGGATATAGTCCTGACCTGATGACTGCTCTTCTCTACGCATAGCTTTCTCTAATTTTTATTAGATAGAAAGAATAGCAGAGAGATAGAACTAAAAGACGAAAAAAAACCCACCGTAGCGGGTTTTTTAAGAGCTAAAACTTAAACAGATTTTGCACCGTTCAAGTTTACAACGCCCAAGTCTTTACCAGAAACCAACGATACCAATTCGATACCATCAGCCAACTTGATGTCGGACAAGTGAACTGAAGTCTTAAGAACAGACAAGTCGCTCAGGTCAACAGTTACGAATTCTGGCAGCTTAGAAGCTACGCAACGAACCATTACTTCGTTCAGCACAGTGCTGATCGTGCCACCTTGCAACTTAACACCTAGGCTGTTTTCGCCGTTGATGAAGTGCAATGGTACTTTCAATTCAACAACAGTTGCTTCGTTTACGCGTTGTAAGTCAACGTGCAGAACCAATTGCTTGAATGGGTGGTATTGAACAGCACGAACCAGAACTTGCTCAGCAGCAGCACCTTCAACATTCAGTGTGATCAAAGCAGTGTGGAACGCTTCTTTTTGCAAAGCGTAGTACATGCTGTTGTGGTCAAGTGTTACGGCTACAGGGGCTACATCGCCACCGTAAACGATTGCTGGCAAACGACCGTCACGACGCTGGCGGCGGCTCGCACCCGTACCTTGCGTGTCACGTGCTACTGCATTGATTTCAAAAGTCATGATAAAACTCCATAAGCACTTTGCTCACCCTTAGGGCTGGCTTGGTGCATTTAAATAAGTGCTGTCCGCGACCAGACAGCACAGCAAGCGGACCGAGGTCCGAAAATCAAATTAATCTACAAACAAGGATGAAACGGATTCATCGTTGTTAATGCGGCGCATCGTTTCAGCCAAGAGGCCAGCAATCGATACCACGCGTACACGGCCACTATCTTGTGCAGCTTGGCTCACTGGGATGGTGTCAGTCACAACCACTTCATCCAAGTCAGATTGCATAATGCGCTCTACAGCAGCGCCAGAGAATACGGCGTGTGTAGCGTAAGCTAATACGCGTTTCGCACCGTGTTGCTTCAGGGCTTGCGCCGCTTTGCACAGGGTGTTGGCGGTATCGATCATGTCATCGATAATCACACAGGTACGGTCTTTAACATCACCGATAATATGCATGACTTCGGCAACGCCAGCCTTAGGGCGACGTTTATCGATAATCGCCATATCCACACCCAATTGCTTAGCCATGGCGCGAGCACGCAATACGCCGCCTACGTCTGGGCTAACAACCATCAGGTTTTCATAGCGCTTTTCACGGATATCCGACAGCAAAACAGGTGTCGAGTAGATGTTATCTACAGGGATATCGAAGAAGCCTTGGATTTGATCTGCATGCACATCGACGGTCAGCACACGATCTACCCCAGCAACGGTCAGCATATTTGCAACCACTTTGGCGGATATCGGTACACGAGCAGAGCGTGGGCGGCGATCTTGACGGGAATACCCAAGGTAGGGGATTGCTGCAGTAATGCGGCCAGCCGATGCGCGTTTCAGCGAATCAACCATTAACATCACTTCCATCAGATTATCGTTGGTCGGAACGCAAGTGGACTGCAAAACGAAAACATCACGACCGCGAACGTTTTCCAGCAGCTCAACGGTCACTTCACCGTCCGAGAATCGACCAACCGTGGCACGGCCAATCGAGATGTCCAGGTGATTAACTACGCTATCAGCAAGTTTCGGGTTAGCGTTACCAGTGAACACCATGAGACTATCGTAAGCCATTTCTGTATTCCAGAAGGACGAAAAGCGCGTAATTTTTAAATTACACGCTTTTCTATTCGAATGATGGCAGGGGAAGAAGGATTCGAACCTTCGCATGTCGGAATCAAAATCCGATGCCTTAACCAACTTGGCGACTCCCCTAATGAAACTGCCTACACACTACTCGGCAAATTCATGTAATGGATGCTTACTTAATGACCTTGCTACATATCCAGTCATCTTTTTTGGCAGGTCGTATATTACACGGTTTGCTTCGTTGGGTGAAGAAAAACTTGCAAAAACACAACTACCTGAGCCGGTCATCCTTGCGTTTGCATACTGGCTAAGCCACGTAATACTTTCGCTTATTTCCGGATAACTCTTACACGCCACTTCTTCCAGATCATTTTGGGTAATGGCGCTGCTGAGGTGCGGAACTGTAATCGGCGGAGTATCCCTTGTCAAGTTAGGATCGGAAAATATTTGTGGTGTAGAGACATGCACTTGAGGATGAAGAATCACAAAATGGGCTTCAGGAGTAAGGATCGGCGTCATGATTTCGCCTATACCTTCTACAAAAGCATTCTCGCCAAAAATAAAGAAAGGCACATCTGCACCGAGGCTTAAACCCAGCTCCATTAAGCGTACACGTGGCAAATTAAGCTGCCAAAGGCGATTGAGCGCCAACATCACCGTGGCCGCATCAGAACTCCCCCCACCTACGCCACCGCCCATAGGCAGACGCTTAGTCACGCGGATATCCACGCCCTTGCTGCAGCCAGTCTCTTTTTGTAGCAGGCGCGCTGCACGCACAGTTAAATCGCTATCCGCTGGCACACCGGGTAGTGGATTAAGGTGCTGCACCTCACCGCCCTCGTTCACCCGCAGGCTAATGGTGTCGGCCAAATCAATCAGCTGAAAAACAGATTGCAGCAGGTGATAGCCATCGTTGCGACGACCGATAATATGTAAGAAGAGATTGAGCTTAGCCGGTGCAGGAAAATCTTGCCAATCGTAAGAACTGCTCATTAAGGATTCCATTGCCATTCTGATATCACTACTTTGATTTCTAAATCACTGCGACTTAGCGTTAATTTATGCGGCAAGCTGGGTTGCCCGCGATAATCACTACTTTCTATGTGCCAACCTGCCTGTAAGAGCAGGCGGCCATTTTCAATCTCACTCTGGCTTGTTACCGCAAGCTCTGGATCAGGCTCGCCACGCAGCCACCAGCGTAAACCTGATACAGGCAAAGGCCAGCCTAGTGCTTCTGCGATCAGTTCGTCAGCAGAGTTGGCTGTAATTTCGCGTTGATTAGCACCACGAAAGCTCGCTCTGCCGGGGCTAAAACGCAGCTCTGCTGCCGTTTGCCCGAGCGGGCCAGAAAGCGACAGCTCGCTTTGCTCGCCCAATTGATGCCAATCAAACTGAGCATAGTGCCTTTCATTCGCCACTTTTAAAGCCACCCGCCCGCTCGCCGAATAGCCCGCCCGAGTCGCTTGCGGGGTAGATGCGCAGCCTGCCAGCATAAATAGCAGCAGCAAAACAAAACCTAAGCGCATCAACGAATACCTAGCCGGGAGATTGTTTCAGTCAAGGTTTCATTTTTGGCATCAATCAAGAGTGCGGCATCCACCACCTTTTTCGCCTCGACCTTATCACCCAGCTGCCACAATACTTCAGCTAAATGTGCCGCAACATCAGGCTCAGACAATTTTGTGTGAGCCCGCTTCAGTAACTCTTTTGCCTCTGGCAGCTTGCCTTGCTTATAACGCAGCCAGCCCAAGCTATCCAGAATCACAGGGCTATCTGGCTCTAAGGCGATGGCTTGCTCGAGCCATTTTTCGGCTTCTGCAAGCTTGGTGGTGCGTGTCAGCAGCGTATAACCCAAGGCATTCATTCCCTGAGCATTAGCAGGTAGCAGCTGTACATACTTACGCAAATCGCTTTCAGCTAAAACGTAATTACCTTGCATATCGGCCATTAAGGCTCGATCGTAAATTAAATCTGCCGACAGTGGATAAGTTGTAATTCCCTTACTTAAAATATCCACACCCTTTTTATAATCGCGTGCCTCACGCCACAACTGAGCCTCCATCTGGATATGCTCAATCCTTGCTTGCTCGGTGTCCGCAGGCAAGGCTGTGATCGCCTTATGTGCCTCCTCCATGCGGCCTAAGCGGGCAAAGACCCGTGGCAAGCGTTTTTTAGCCGGCAAGGCAAATTCACCACCTACCTGGCTATACCACTTTAATGCTTCATCAAAACGATAACGCTCTTCGGCAATCTGCCCCAGGTAGTAACGTAAGTTATCCACATTGCGCGGGTTTTGCGTAATGGCAGCGCTTAAATTGCGATAGGCCGTATCTAAATCTCGCTGCTGCAACGCAATTAAACCCGTGCCAATCAAGGCATCCAGATTGCTCGCTTGCAGATTAAGTACTTCTTGGTAAACCTGATTTGCTTCGGGTAAACGTTGAGCAGCAACTAATTCACGCGCCAGGCTATTACGCAGGCTAAACGACATCGGATTATCTTTTATGGCTTTTTGCAAAAATTCAATGCTAGCCGCAGGCGATTGATTCGATAAAAGCTGTGCTTTGTATTGAATAACCACTTCCCAATTAGGGCGAGCTGCCAAAGCGCGATCTAATTCTGCGATGGCATCATTAAAACGCTCCTGATTAGCTAAGGCCACGGCACGGGCAAAGCGAGCCTCCGGTAGCTGAGGATACTTTTGCGTTAACTCATCTGTGAGCATCCACGCGGCTTTTCGATCGCTGCTTTTATCCCAGAGCAAATGCATTTGCATAAAGAAAGCAGCAGCATCCTCTGGCTTGGCAGCCAGCAGCGCCTCAATATGCGGGCGGGCTTCTTCAATGCGGTCTGCCCGAATCAATAAAGTAAGTAATATTTGTCGTGCACCCACCGAGTTGGGGGCCGCTGTAATCCATTGCTGAGCCGTTTCCTGAGCCAAGCCCAACTGCCCCGCGCCGACTGCGACTTCGGTAGCGCGACGTGCAACACGCGGATCATGCGTTCGGTTTGCTAAGTCGTACCAAGTTTGCGCAGACAACGCCGTTCGGCCACGCTGCAAAGCAATATCCGCAACCAAAAAGCGCAACAGCAAATCATTAGACAGAGGCAAGCGTGATAGCGTTTCAGGGGCAAAGCTTTCATCCCGAACCGGCTCCGCATCACCCGCAACCTCAGCGGGTTCGCTCGCCGTCGCCCCTGATGTGGAAGCGACAGGCACAGAGGCGCACCCGCCCAAAAATAAGCCGCTAATAAGTAAGCAAAGAGCATAGTGTCGGAAAGGGACGAGCATGGCACAATCCAGTAACGTCATTAATCATTCCATATTAACTCGGATATTTCAGATAGGAATAGCTCGTCTTACACTTACTATATTCATCGACAGATCGTAAGCTATTATTAACCTAAAATAAAAGCAATGCTAAAAACCCATAAAAATGCTTACAAAACAAGCATCTGCGCCATTATCACCCGCCAGTAAGCCTCTTTAATACGCAATATATATCCGGCGTTTACAACAACATCAGCACCGCCAACGGGAAGAAAAAGTGCCAGAATTACCTGAAGTTGAAACCACAAAACGCGGCATTGCATCGCATATAGAAGGTGTAGTGATCAGCGAAGTGATTATTCGCCAAGCCAGATTACGCTGGCCGATTCCTGCCGACCTAGCTCAAACACTGGAAGGCAAAAAAATACTCAGCGTAAACCGTAGGGCAAAGTATTTACTCTTTAGCTTTGAGCATGGCACCTTGCTCATTCACTTAGGAATGTCTGGTAATTTACGTGTATTAACCGAGGCATTTCCAGCAGAAAAACATGATCACTTTGATTTAGTTTTAGCTAATGGTAAACGCTTACGATATCGCGATCCACGCCGTTTTGGCGCTTGTTTATGGCAAGCATTAGAAAATGGGCCGCATTCTTTATTATTAAAGCTAGGGCCAGAACCATTATCCGAGCAATTTAATACCGATCATCTTCTATCCGCCCACTCTAATCGGAAAATAGCGATTAAACTCGCCATTATGGATAACCATACAGTAGTGGGTGTTGGTAATATCTATGCATCAGAATCTTTATTCAGAGCAAAAATTAATCCCAACAGAGCCGCAAATAGCCTAAATCACCAAGAATCTGCGCAATTAGTTGATGCAATCAAGGCGACACTAGGGGATGCAATTATTGCAGGTGGCAGCACACTGCGTGATTATGTCGATAGTGATGGTAAAGCAGGCTATTTTCAGCTGAGTGCTTTTGTTTATGGCCGGGCAGGAATGCCATGCCGAATTTGTGGCACTGAAATCAAACAAATACGCCAGGGGCAACGCAGTACATTTTATTGCCCTCACTGCCAGAATTAAAAAACAAATAAATTACAATTAAAACAACGTATTAACTAAGACTCACAACTTACAAACAATGACGGCGTCGCAAATAGAGAGATGGCAATGAGCACCGATTATCTGCATCAAAACGATTTGGCAGTGAATGACCCAAGTGGCAGTGATCGCTTAGTCGGGGATTTCCAGGCTTACAGCACTTGGCGCGCTGAGCTCACTCAGGCAATCAGCCAGCTCGCCCGCTGGCTAACTGAGCAAGATTTGGAGGATGCCCAAAGTAATTTGCGTATTTCTCAGCTCATAGAAAAACTACGTGACGACAAACTGAATATTGCCTTTGTTGCCGAGTTTTCACGCGGTAAATCTGAGCTGATCAACGCTATTTTCTTTGCAAATTATGGCAAACGTATTCTGCCCTCATCGGCAGGCCGCACAACCATGTGCCCAACCGAGCTGCTCTACGATGCCTCGCGCGAGCCATCGATTCAGCTTTTGCCGATTGAAACCCGCACTCAGAATGTAACCACCAGCGAATATCGCCGCTATCCTGAAGAATGGAAAACCATTCCACTGGATATTAATGATGCTGATGCCATGTTTGAATCGTTTCGGCATGTAGGCCTTACACGCCGCTCCCCTGTGGCAGAAGCAGCCAGCTACGGCCTTTACAATGCCGAAGATCCTGATCAGCTCATCGCGGTGGATGCGCAAGGCACGATTGAAATTCCTTGCTGGCGACATGCGGTGATCAACTTCCCGCATCCGTTGCTCAAACAAGGCTTGGTAATTCTGGATACGCCGGGACTAAATGCCATTGGTACCGAGCCTGAACTCACGCTTAATTTGCTGCCTAATGCCCATGCGATTCTGTTTATTTTGGCAGCAGACACCGGTGTTACCCGCTCGGATATTGATATCTGGCGCTCGCATATTGCCAAAGGTGGCAACCGTGGCCGCTTGGCCGTGCTCAATAAAATTGACAGCATGTGGGATGAATTAAAAACCCCCGAACAAATCGAAGCTGAAATCAATCACCAGATTACCACCACCGCTGAGCTGCTCGGCGTGCCTGTTGGCCATGTTTACCCTATCTCGGCACAAAAAGCGCTAGTTGCCAAAGTAAATCAGGATGTGGATTTGCTGGCCCGCTCGCGCCTGACCGCCTTAGAAGAAGCGCTTTCTAACGAGCTGCTTCCTTCCAAGCAAGATATCGTTCGTGACAGCACGATCACCGAAGTAGAAGACATCGTTCAAGGTATGCGCGCTATTCTGACAGTGCGACGGGATGGTGTGCTGGAGCAGCTCAACGAGCTATCCACTCTGCGTGGCAAGAATCAGGATGTTGTCGGGCAAATGATGGATAAAGTGCACGCCGACAAGCGCAAATTTGAACAAGGCTTGGTGCGCTTTCAGGCACTACGCAGCATTTTTAGCCAGCAAACTAATCAGTTAATGACATTACTGGGCATTGATGCGCTCAAAGGCAATATCGAAGCCGTACGTAAACAAATGGAAAACAGTATGTTCTCCTTTGGTGAAGGCGGTTTGCGCGCCATCATGGATCAGTTTTTCAAAGACGTGAACGGCAATATCAGCCACTCAGCAACACAAGTGGCCGAAATCCAAGCCATGATGGCGGCGATGTATAAGAAATTTAGCGAAGAACACGGCTTGGGCAGCGTTACTCCACCGCCTTTTTCTACTTTGAAATACCACAAAGAAATTTCGCGCTTAGAAAAATCTTTCCGTGAGCATTTCAATACCGTCAGCACTTTGCTCACCACCAGCAAGGGTAAGCTTTCGCATAAATTCTTTGAAACCATAGCCAGCCGTGTGCTCTACGTATTTGAAGTAGCCAACCGCGATGTAGAAAACTGGCTAAAAGCCGTAATGGCCCCGATGGAAACACAGGTGCGCGAGCATCAGCTGCAATTACGCCGCCGCCTGGAAAGCATTAAGCGCATCCATAAAGCCACCGACACACTGGAAAGCCGTATTGAAGAGCTGGAAGAAATGGACAGACAGCTCGCCACACAGCTCGCCGATCTGGAAGGGCGTTTACGCGGTATTTATGCTGCACTGAATGAAAATATATTTGCGGCAAAAGCGGCTTAATTGCTGGGCTAATAGCATATTGCTTAGGGCGAGCAACGACTTTCACACCTTAATCGTATTGCTAGGGACGTGAAACAACACAGTCGTTGCACCCATAAGAAAACAAATTATGGGTGCTGAACCATTCAAACTTACGGCTTAAACTACATCGCTTTTCCCGAACCTTTTAAGCTTTATTTTGTCCTAGCAAATCTATCTATAAATAACGCCGCCCCTTCTGGCGGCGTTCTCTTTTGGAAGTGTCTTTTTGGAAGTGCCCATGTCTGATATTTTGCTAGAAATCTGTGCCGGATCAGTCACATCCTGTTTAGCTGCGCAGGAAGGCGGCGCGCATCGGGTTGAGTTTTGCGATAATTTATTAGAAGGTGGCACCACGCCATCGTATGGGCAAATCGCCGTGGCCAGAGAGCGGCTTTGGATCGGCCTGAATGTGATTATCCGCCCGCGCGGCGGCGATTTTTTATATACCGATCTGGAATACGAAGTCATGCAGCGCGATATTATCGCCTGCAAAAAACTCGGTGTAGAAGGCATCGTCATCGGCATCCTTACCGCCAATGGCTATATCGATGTGGCGCGTTGCAAAGCCTTGGTGGAGCTAGCCAGCCCCATGCAAGTCACCTTCCACCGTGCTTTCGATGTGGCTCAAAACCCGCTCAAAGCACTGGAAGACGTCATTGCCACAGGTTGCAATCGCCTGCTCAGCAGCGGCCAAGCCGCCACGGCATTAGAGGGTGCTGCCCTGCTCAAAATGCTGCAAGCCGCCGCTGGTGATCGCTTAGTCGTCATGCCAGGCGCAGGTGTGCGTAGCAATAATATCGCCGAATTAGTCGCCACCACCGGCTGCAAAGAATTCCACACCTCGGCCCGCCTGCCCTTCGCCAGCCAAATGCGTTATTGCAATCCCAATGTACATATGGGTATCCCCGGCCAAGACGAATACGCCTTGATAGAAACCAATGCCGAGCTGGTAAAAGAAATCATCGCTAAAGCATCCATATAGATATAACGATTAAATCCTTCGCTTAGCTGCATTACTTCGGTAAATTCCTAAGCATATAAGCTTCGTAACCGATTATTTTGCCCGGATAAAGTATGACTACCCTCAGTGAAGCAAGGCTGACTCACCTTAAGCAACTCGAAGCAGAGTCCATCCATATTATTCGTGAAGTGGCCGCCGAATTTGATAATCCGGTCATGCTCTATTCCATCGGCAAAGATTCTGCCGTGATGCTGCATCTGGCTCTGAAAGCCTTTGCACCTGGCAAAATGCCTTTTCCGCTGATGCATGTGGATACCACATGGAAATTCGGCGAAATGATCAAATTTCGCGACCAAATGGCAGCAAAGTGCGGCTTTGATCTGATTGTTCATATCAACGAAGAAGGCGTAAAAGCAGGCATTAACCCATTTAGCTCCGGCTCGGCCAAGCACACCGACGTGATGAAAACTGAAGGCCTAAAGCAGGCGCTGAATAAATACAAATTTGATGCAGCTTTTGGTGGTGCGCGCCGTGACGAAGAGAAATCCCGAGCCAAAGAGCGCGTGTATTCATTCCGCGATAAAAACCATCGCTGGGATCCAAAAGTACAACGTCCAGAGCTATGGAATATCTACAATTCCAAAATCGACCAAGGCGAAAGCATCCGCGTATTCCCGCTGTCTAATTGGACAGAGTTGGATATCTGGCAATATATCTATATGGAAAACATCGATATCGTGCCGCTCTACTACGCCGACGTTCGCCCCGTAGTTGAGCGTAATGGCACGCTAATCATGGTCGATGACGACCGTATGCCGCTGTTGCCCGGTGAAGTGCCAGAAATGAAATCGGTACGATTCAGAACGCTGGGCTGTTATCCGCTCACCGGCGCAGTGGAATCTACCGCCAAAACGCTGCCAGAAATCATCCAGGAAATGCTGCTTACCACGACTAGCGAGCGGCAAGGCCGAATGATCGACCACGATTCATCTGGCTCGATGGAAAAGAAAAAAATGGAAGGCTATTTCTAAAAGTTCAGAAAAACCTGTAGACACAGAGCACACAGAGGGCACTAAGAAATACAGAGCCCCTAACCCCTTTGTTTTTCTCTGTGTGCTCCGTGTTCTCACTGATCTCTGTGTCCACAGAATTTAAGGTTCAAATATATGTCACACCAATCTGATCTGATCGCCAGCGATATCGAAGCCTATTTAAAGCAGCACGAGAACAAAGACCTGCTGCGTTTTATTACCTGTGGCAATGTGGACGACGGTAAATCCACCCTGATCGGCCGCCTGCTGCACGATTCAAAACTGATTTTTGAAGACCAGCTTGCCGCCATTCAAAAAGACAGCAAAAAATATAACACCACCGATCAAGAAATCGATCTGGCCCTGCTAGTGGATGGCCTGCAAGCCGAGCGCGAGCAAGGTATTACCATCGACGTGGCTTACCGCTATTTCAGCACCGATAAGCGCAAATTTATCATTGCCGATTGCCCCGGGCACGAACAATACACCCGCAATATGGCCACCGGCGCATCCACCTGCGATCTGGCCGTGATCCTGATCGACGCGCGTTATGGCGTGCAAACCCAGACCCGCCGCCACAGCTATATCGTCAGCTTGCTGGGCATTAAGCATGTGATTATCGCCGTTAATAAAATGGACTTAGTCGGCTTTAGCGAACAGCGCTTTAATGAAATCCGCGCAGAATATCTAACATTAGCTAAATCCCTCAATATCGCCGACATTCAATTTGTGCCGATTTCTGCACTGCGCGGCGATAATGTGGTCACCCCGAGTGAGCAAGCGCCTTGGTATAGCGGCCTGACCTTTATGCAGCACCTGGAAGCTGTGCAAATCAATCGCGATAGCCGCCTCGAATCCTTCCGCCTACCGGTGCAATACGTTAACCGCCCTAACCTCGATTTCCGTGGTTTTTGCGGCACCATCGCCGCTGGCCGCGTCTTCCCTGGCGACGAAATCATCACCCTGCCTTCAGGCAAAACCGCCAAGGTAAAAGCGATTGTTACTTTTGAGGGCGAGCTAGCAACCGCCTTTGCTGGCCAAGCGATTACGCTGACCTTAGATCGGGAAATCGACATCAGCCGTGGCGATATGATCGTTAAAACCAGCGACGTCCCTCCACAAATCGGCCAGTCTTTTGACGCGCATTTAGTGTGGATGAACGAAGTGCCACTTACCGTTGGCAAAGAATACGGCTTTAAACTCAGCGGCAAAAACGTCTTCGGCCGAATCGCCCAAATCACCCACCGTGTGGATGTAAACAGCATGGAGCATGTAGAAGCCAGCGAGCTAAAACTCAATGAAATCGGCCTCTGCCGCATCATCCTCAACGCCCCAGTCGTCTTCGACACCTACGCAGACTGCAAAGGTACCGGCAGCTTCATCATCATCGACCGCCTAAGCAACGCCACCGCAGGCGCAGGCATGATAGAACAAGCCGCAGCTCACTCTGCGAGTGACGAGCAAGATGAACTGGCCAAATGGCGAGCTTTTGAAGTGGATTTAAATACACTGGTGCGCAAACACTTCCCAGAATGGGGCACGCGGGATGTGAGGGAGATTTTTAAGGGGTGATGGTTGGGGGGTGCAGGGTGCCAATAAGCTCCGCGTACGACGTTTATGGCCTTTCGTAGGGTGTCAATAAGCGATAGCGCATTGACCTTGGTATATTCACCTGCACCAAAGCCACGGCGTAATACGCTGTGGCTTATGGACGCCCTACAAATCAACACCTTAAACACCGAAAAACAAATTATTCTTTATAGGTAATTTGCTCTTCATACCCTCCTGCCCAATCTGCAGGGTATACGCCTTGTTTTACCAACAAATGAAATGTTGAATAAGGCCAATCCAATACTTTATTAACGAAGCCATGCTTAAGCGGATTAATATGCACATAATCCATATGCGCCATAAAATCTCGTTCATCACGAATTAAATGTTCCCAATAACGACGTTGCCAAATCCCACGTTCACCACGCTGAATACGCGAGTCTGAACGCCATTCAGTTTTAGAAAGAGATTTTGAAAAAACTATTTTGATTAAACGCCAACGCACATCAAAATTATAATCATTAGCGGGCAGCTCAATAATGCAGTGCAAATGCTCAGGCAACACCACCCAAGCATGAATCACAAAGGGATGAGATAAACGCACATGCCTCACCGCATTACGCAATAAATCAATATGGTGCACCAATAAATCATTATTTGCTCTTTGCAGCAAATTAACGGTAAAAAAATAAGTGCCGCCCGGATGCCAAGCGCGTCGATAATTAGGCATCTTTTAAATCTAGTACAAAATCACCAAACCACGCACCTTATGACACAAAGCCTTTGTAGGGTGTCAATAAGCGAAGCGCATTGCACCTTGGGTGATCATCAAGTTCACCAAAAAAACAAAACCCCGCATCCATGTTAGATACGGGGTTGATGTGCCATCGATCAGCAGCAGCCACGGCGCAATGCGCCTTGGCTTATTGACACCCTACAAAAGCATACGGCTTACGGCCTTGGGTAACGCCCGATTTGTTCAGCAAATCACCGAAGCCCTAGGTAGAAGAGTTACCCCTGCCGCAAGTGGCAGACCGCCCAAGAAAAAAACCCCACACCAGTAAGGATGTGAGGTTATTTTTAAAGCATAAACGGAGATAAACCTAGAAAAAACCGTGGTCTGTCCCCGGTTTCTTTCAAAACCATGCACCTTACGGCCTTGTCCCCTGTTTCTTTCTAGGTTTAAGCTTTAGGAAGGTACTTAGGTGGAGCAGTACCACCTACCGCCCAAGAACATTGAGCCGCACTCACGCAAGTCATTGTATATACAATTGTCTTTGTATCAAGGGCAATATTGTTCAATCCCTGTAATACAACTGTAACAGTCCCCGCATCCACACCTGTGCCAGCAGCAGCTACCGATTTGACATATTTCGAGGTAATAGTAGCTGCTGCTGCAAGCCCAAGATCTGCTTGGGCGGTAGTGGCGGTCAACGTCCCCTCGTTAAAGGCTAGAGCAAGAGCAGCCCGAGCCGGTGAAGATAGGTTTCCCGCTTCTGTAAGCTTCGCTTTAAGCGTGTAGTCCTGATACGAAGGAATCGCTACAGCAGCCAAAATACCAATAATAGCTACAACGATCATCAATTCGATCAGAGTAAAACCTTTCTGCATGTTTTTCATTTTTATCGCTCCCGTTAAATGTCTTAGAAGGAAACCCTACGCTTCGCTTAACTAAAACATTTACCATGCATAGCTAGCAGCAATATGCATGCCAGATGATATATGCAAGCTAATACAATGAAATCTGCCGATGGATGACCGCTGTGCTAGGAAATACTCAGCAGCCGCGCAAATAAATTGCGAAGGCCCAAAAAAACTCCCGCATCTTTTAGAAGATGCGGGAGTTTTAAGATAAATAAACCACGTATAAAACATTAAATAAACAATAACTTAGAGAACTATTAATCCATTTATTTACATACACGAGTAGCAATACAACCGCTGGTAGAATTAGACCATTCCACACCTTTAGTAGAAACGGTAGGTACTAAAATATAGGTGTCCGTTGCCAAAATTCCCCCTGCTACAACCGGTACAACCGTAATGGTACCTGCAGCAACCGTAACGCTTGTGACCCGTGCAGAACCCGTATCAGCTACAGCAGCAATGCCATTGCCACCAGAATTGCAGTTAGTTTTATCACCCAAATCTTGAATACAAATTTCTACCGCGGTTTTAATAGCAGATGTCGCCTGAATCGCTTCAGTAAACTTCGCCTTCTTCGTATAGTCCTGATAAGACGGAATCGCAACGGCGGCTAGGATACCGATAATGGCGACCACAATCATCAGTTCGATCAGGGTAAAACCTTTTTGTAAGTTTTTCATCTCTTGCTCCTAAATCTTTAATTTAAAAGCTTTTTTCCCCGAGCATTAAGCTGCAAAATATGTCTTTTGCTTGTTTATGACATGTGCAATATCGATGCCTGCTTGCTTAGCTTTTGATCGCTGACTGATTAACGGCGGAATTTATCGGTAGGGTGAGGCGCTGTGGCTTATAATTTTATTGAGTCTTGCCGTTGTAGCTCAGTTGGTAGAGCAACTGATTCGTAATCAGTAGGTCGGGTGTTCGATTCACCTCAACGGCACCAATAGAATCAGCGCCTTAAGCTATTTAGTAGGCGAAAACTTATATTTATTTAACTCTTAACTCATAAAAATTATTTTTCTCATAAAAAAAGACCCCGAGGGGTCTTTTTTATTACTGGCTCTAAACACAATGTGACATAAATGGTCAGGTAGCGCCCATTTTTGACATCAGGTAGACCATTTAGTCCGTACAGAATCAATAAAACCTGTAAACACAACACCCTAGGTATTATTTCTAGCTTCTGTACACAAACGTAATTAGCCTGCTAAAAACCCCAAGCCGTGGCGGGCAAGCAGGGTGGCAGTATCGTGCAGGGGCAAGCCCATTACGCCGCTGAAGCTGCCTTGCAAATCAGAAATAAACAGTCCAGCCCTGCCTTGTATGCCATAGCTACCGGCCTTATCCATAGGCTCGCCGCTGGCAACATAGGCTGCGATTTGCGCGGAGCTAAGTGGCATAAAGGTAACGGTACTAAGCGATAGTATGATTTCTATGCCGGTATTGGTGCGTAAACCCAGACTGGTAAGCACTTCGTGGCTACGACCAGATAACTGCTCCAGTGTGGCGATTGCATCATTCGCATCTAGCGGTTTACCTAAAATTTGTCCATCCAGCACCACCGTGGTATCTGCGGCTAAAACGGGCAGGGGCTGTTTGCCCTGTGCCAGCATGGCTTGCCAGCCTGATTCTGCCTTAGCCTTCGCCAGACGCAGCACATAATCCTTGGCGGTTTCATTTAGGAAGGGGGTTTCGTCGATGGGGGCAGTGATACGTTCAAAATGAACGCCAATTTGCGCCAGCAGCTCCTGGCGGCGCGGGCTGCCGGAGGCAAGATAGAGTTGAGGTTTTAGCATGGGTATATGACGAGTAGGGCGGATGAAACCCGCGTTATGAATAATATTGCAATGAAATGATGAGCCGCATTAAAAAATGGCGGGTTATAACCCGCCCTACAACACCACAACATCATTACTCGCGATGATAAGGGTGGTTATTGATGATCGATACCGCCCGATAAAGCTGTTCGGCCAATAGCACTCTGACCATGCCATGCGGCAGGGTCATGGCTGAGAGTTGCAATAGTTGATCGGCGCGTTTTTTTACACTTGGGTCTAGGCCATCGGTGCCACCGATAATAAATACCGTTTCCCGACCATCAATTTGCCAAGTCTTCATTTTTTCGGCGAGCTGCATGGTGGTCCAGTTAGCTCCATGCTCATCCAAAGCCAATACCCGGGCATCTTGCGGGATGGCGGCGAGAATGCGCTCAGCTTCGTCCGCCATCACTTGCTGCGCGGTTTTGCCGCTGCCACGCTTATCGGGCTTTAGCTCGAGTAATTGAAGTGGAAAATCGCGCGGCATACGCTTAGAAAACTCTTTGTATCCAGAGTCAATCCAATCCGGCATCTTGTGCCCAACAGCAATTAAAGTCAGTTTCATACGGCATCAGGCAAAGGATCGGAGCTTAGCGGTTTAAGTGTTGCTGGGGTAGGGGTCTGCAAAAATTGCCTGAGCTCTTCAAAGGGCATCGCCTTGGCATACAGCCAGCCTTGGCCCCATTCAACACCCATTTCTTTCAGCGTTTCTGCCTGCTCGGCGGTTTCGATTCCTTCTGCCACCACGCTCAAACCCAGTGCAGTAGCCATTTGTACGATATGCAATGCCACATGATGCGTGGCAGCACCACTACCTAGTGCTTGCACAAAGCTTTTATCGATTTTTAGTATATCCACCGGCAAAGTATGTAAATAGCTAAGGTTGGAATACCCCGTGCCAAAATCATCAATCAAAATAATATGGCCCGCTTGCCGCAAGCGGGTAATCACCTCAATCTCGCCCTGCCCTAGCACAAGGCTACGCTCAGTGATTTCTAATTCGATGCGGCTCGGGGCAAGCTGGTGTTTTTTGCAAAGTGCAGCAAGGTTTTCTACAAATAGCGGCGAGGCTAAATCTGCACCCGCTAAATTCACAGAGATAGAAACATCAGTGTTAGCAAGTAGCGCTAAATCAGTGGCTACTTTTTCCAGTACAAATCGCGTCAACAGACTGATTTGGCCGTTTTCTTCGGCATAGCCAATAAAAAGATCCGGGCTGATTCTGGAGCCATTTTGCCGCTGCCAGCGCAGTAGCGCTTCAGCACAGCCCACCTCTCCGTTTGCCAGCAGAATCATCGGCTGATAGTACACAACAAACTCGCCTAATCGCAGGCCTTCGATGATCTCCAGCCCCATGGTAAAACTACGCCGAGTAAACCAGATAATAATGCCGATCAATATAATACAAACCACGCTGCATAGCGGTAACAAGTCTTCAAAGTAATCTTGCCAAGCACGTTGCAACTCTTTTGGGGGCAAGGAAGCAGTAATTTTATAGTTTGGATTTGTTCGGCTTACACTCGTCTGCTGCAACCACGTTGTGTCTGGCTTAGGCTTCACATTCTTGGTACTGGCCAAACGCCTTTGATTACGATCCACTTCAATATATAGCCCTCGCTTTTTAACCGGCAAGATATCAACTAAATACTGCGAATCAATCACGGCATAATGTGGCCCTTTACCATACAGAATAGAGGGCTTGGGTAAATCTCCTTTAAACTCAAACCACAAAGAGCGGCCCAACATAGTTTGTTGGTCTGGTGGGGGCAAAGGGTAATTTGATCGGCTTGATGCCGAACATTTCACTACGCCACCCGGCGCATAGATCACGCCACGTACAAATAGCTCACTGAACGTAATATTACTCAGGCGCTGCTGATGAGCCTCACTACAGTCATTAAAATCCGATTTATCTAACTGCTCAAGAAAATGCCCACTCACCGTATAAGCACGATCACTACGCAGCATTGCCTGCTCGGCAATATCATGAAGATAGCCCTGCAGCTCTTCCTTGGCCTGCTCTCTAGCCAGCCAACCTGCAAATAAAGTGGCTGCCACACAGGCAAGAATCGAGATTAGAATAGCTTGCCAGAATAGTTTCTTTTTAAGCATATATTTATGCTTACGCCCTATATTAATTTGCTATCTCAACAACCTTACACTAAATTAGAATATGCTTATATATGAGTAACTTTGTTGTTTATGACCACCCTGACTTTTTAGTGGCGATTAAGCCCGCTGGCTTATCTTTTCATAAAGAAGAGGGTGAGTTGGGCTTTGTTGAGGTATTACGCCAAGCGCTAGGCGGAATGCCACTTTGGCCAGTGCATCGACTCGATAAACTCACCTCTGGTTTACTGCTTTTTGCCAAAAGTGCTGAAGCGGCCAGCTACTTTGGAGCCGCCTTTGCCGAGCATCGTATTAATAAATATTACCTAGCCATCTCTGACAAAAAGCCATCCAAAAAACAAGGTTGGATCAAAGGTGCAATGGAAAAAGGTAGGGGAGGCTCTTGGCGATTAAGTCGTGATGGCGAGTTAAAAGCAGCCACGCAATTCTTTAGCTATGGAGATATGCTTTACGGGCAACGGTTGTTTATCCTTAGGCCACTTAGCGGCCGCACTCATCAATTGCGTGTTGCCCTGAAAAGTTTGGGCAGCCCTATTTTGGGCGATGAGCGCTACGGCGGCACCCCAGCAGATCGTGGCTATTTACATGCATGGGCTTTAGATTTTGATTATCAGGGAGAGCAGCAGCGGATTTTACTAGCCCCAAAATCAGGATCTGCCTTTCAAGGGCTAGAAGCGCAACTGGCGAGCATCGCCGCGCCTTGGGATTTAGCTTGGCCTAAGTAAAGACGAGGAGGGACTTGCGGCGCACTGCGCTCTTGCTTAGCGACTAAAACCCGTCGCATGCAAAGCTTCAAGTGCGCCCTACGCTGCTGAAACCTACCTGCCTTCGCTTTCCAGTTTTTTAAGCTCTTTAATCACATGCTGCTGCCTGCGACTCACTGCCAAACGCTCGGGTAAATCGCGCAGAATCACTTGCCAGTGCGCTTCGCTCCCCCCCACGGCGGACTTCTCAAAGCCCGACATCATGTCCCGTGCCACTAGGCAGTTACGATGGATACGCACAAAATGATTACCGAATTCTTCTTCTAAACGAGTCAGCGAATCCTCGAGCAGATACTCGCGATCGCGTGTGCGCAGCGTAATGTATTTTTGCTCGGCTTTTAAATAATACGCATCCGAAACAGGAATTAAATGCACCCGACCACGCTCAGTGACGCTGAAATGGGTGCGGGCATGACTGGCTGGCTCTGCTTGCGATCTGGCTGTTCGCATATCTTGCACCCGCTTTAAAGCGGAGATCAGCCGCTCTTTACGAATAGGCTTTAACAGATAATCAACCGCGCGCACTTCAAATGCAGCCACACCGTATTCTTCAAAGGCCGTAGCAAAAATCACCACAGGCGGGTGAGAAAAATGGCTTAGCTCGCGGGCCAGCTCAATACCGCTCATTTGCGGCATCTGAATATCCACAATCACCGCATCGGCATCGGCTTCCGCCAAGGCTGCAAGGGCGGCCATGCCACTGGTGGCTGTGCCAACAACATCGTGCGGGCATTCATCAGCAACGTCCGCCAGCACATCTTGCAGCCTGCGCAAGGCGGGGATTTCATCATCAACAAGAAAAAGGCGCAGTGGCGTTCCCATGGGGAATCTCCCGGTAAGGCAAGACAATATGTACTTGATAATAGTCGTTATTCGCGTAAGTGCTTAGATTGGCTTCTGCATCAAAGTGGAGCAGCAAACGCTGACGAATATTTTCTAGCGCCATACCATTGCCTCGATGCTGACTTACCGTCCCTGCCGGCGGCAGAGAATTTCTAATCCCTAAATGAATATGCTTATCTTTAACAGCAATGCTAATTTGCACAGGGCCTGGATTCAATATAGGTTCTACACCGTAGTAAATGGCATTTTCTAATAAGGGCTGCAACAAAAGTGGTGGTAAAACAGCAGATAGCGCTGCCTGAGTAATATCCCATTCCACTTTCAGCCTATCGCCTAATCGTACGGCTTCAATATTTAAATAGCGGCGTGCAACCACCAACTCACATTCCACGGTAGAAAGCTGCTGCTTATCAACCATCACCACCCTGAATAAATCTGCCAGATCTTCTAGTACTTGCTCTGCCCGCCTTGGCTCGCTACGGATTAATGACAGCACCGCATTCAGGCTATTAAAAAAGAAATGCGGGCGTATCCTAGCCTGTAAAGCCGCCAGCCTTGCTTCAGTCAGCCTAGGCGACAACGATTTCCAGCGCAAACGCAGGTAAAGCATTAAAGACACTACCAACATCATGGTAAACAGAAGCGCAGGAAGCAAGGCAGTTACAGGTTGTAACACCGAGAACAATAATTTTCTCTGCACCAATACCATCAGCATTGCTAGCGCGCTCACCAGCAAAACACCTGATCGATAAGATAATCGATGAAGCCAAGGCATCAGCAGCGCCAGCAGCAGCAGCAAGCTAAGCAGAGGAGGCACGACCCACATGGCCGCCTCTCCCAATCTTAAAGGCCATTCTTCCCAGCTTGCCAAACCCAGCAGCACATAAGCCAGCATACCCAAATGCACCAGCAGCAAAATACGTAATATCACACCAAAATTACGAAAATCAGGCAGCGGCACAACTTCTTCGGCCGGCTTATCAAGCAACATACGATTACCCCATTTGTTACCTACACTAAAAGAAACCTTCACAGGCGTTTTGCATGTCTCTCGCCATTATTCATAGCCGTGCCATGATAGGAATTGAAGCAAGTGCCGTGCTGGTAGAGATCCATCTTGCCAACGGCCTGCCTGCTTTTAACCTAGTAGGGCTTCCCGATTTAGAAGTCAAAGAAAGCCGAGAGCGCGTTCGTGCAGCCTTGGCCGTTTGCGGCTTTGAGTTTCCCAACCGGCGAATTACTGTAAACCTTGCACCTGCTGACTTACCCAAATCATCCGGCCTGTTCGACTTACCCATTGCTGTAGGCATTCTGGCAGCCAGCGGCCAGCTTCCTTTAGAGCAGCTGAACGATTTTGAGTTCGCAGGTGAATTAGGGCTATCGGGTGAATTACGCTCTATTCGTGGTGCGCTAGGTATGGCTTGGGCTGCGCAAAAAGTAGGCAGAACGCTGATTTTGCCGGCAGATAGCGCTGCAGAAGCCGCCTTGCTCAGTAGCGCAAGCGTACTTTCTGCCAATCACCTCATGCAAGTTTGCCGGCATTTACTTGGTAGCGATCAGCTAGCGGTCGCGGTGCCAATCGCCATCGAAGCCCCGCCTGCCATGCTCGATTTAAGCGAAGTAAAAGGCCAGCAGCAAGCCAAACGCGCCTTAGAAATTGCGGCCGCAGGCAGACACAGTCTGCTGCTGATTGGCCCGCCGGGCACAGGTAAATCCATGCTGGCACAGCGTTTGCCCAGCCTCTTGCCCGATATGAGCGAGCTAGAGGCGCTGGAAGCCGCCAGAATTCAATCCTTAGGCAAAGAGCGGCTAGATGCCAGCCGCTTTGGTGTGCGCGCCTACCGATCACCGCATCACACAGCATCAGCAGTTGCCTTGGTGGGTGGCGGAAGTGTGCCTCAGCCGGGTGAAATTTCTTTGGCGCATCACGGAGTGTTGTTTTTAGACGAATTACCTGAATTCGATAGAAAGGTTCTGGAAGTATTGCGTGAGCCCCTAGAAAGCCAAAAAATCCATATTGCCCGCGCGGCACACTCCACCGAGTTTCCTGCTGATTTTCAACTCATCGCGGCCATGAACCCCTGCCCCTGTGGCTTTTTGGGCCATCCTAAAAAAGCCTGCCGCTGCACGCCCGATCAAATTGCCCGCTACCGAGGCAAATTATCCGGCCCCTTTATGGACCGAATCGACTTAGTGATCGAAGTGCCATTATTACCAGAAAATACCCTATTAGCCGCCGCCACCGGAGAATCCTCAGCCCTAGTCAGAAAACGTGTGGCGGCAGCTCATCTCAGGCAAACAAAACGGCAAAACACGCCCAATGCCCGCCTGAATGGCAAACTCCTTGAACAACACTGCCCCCTCAGCGATGAAGCACGCGGCCTGCTGCAAACCGCCATCCAAAAATTATCCCTCTCCGCCCGTGCCACCCACCGCGTGCTAAAAGTAGCCAGAACCATTGCCGATCTAGCAGGGGACGAAGCCATCAACACCGCGCATATTGCAGAGGCGATTCAATATCGACGTGGCTTGGGTGGGTGATAAATGCACTGTGCCGGTTTTATAGGGTGTACAACGACACAGTCGTTGCGCACCGAGGGACGGTGCGCAAGAAAACCGACTTGCACACCCTATAAATTCCAAATCGTCACCCCGAGTGCTTTTATCGGGGCTCTAGCAGCGCCACTAGATTCCCGACACCCCCTCGGAAATGACGATTTTTGAGTGTTTATGACAAGCACCAACGGCCACATGGCAAGGCTAACTCGGTGCCTACAGGTTTTATTTATGTAGCCTTGTGGTAGTTATATTTGTCTCAGCTTGCTAGACTCGCGGCAACTTTAGTAATCGGTTTCACGTGAAACATGGCAACTCCTAAATACGACGAATCTTCCGTTAAGGTCTTAAAAGGCCTTGATCCTGTCCGGCACCGTCCCGGTATGTACACCCGCACCGATAACCCTCTGCATATTTGCCAAGAGGTGATCGACAACGCCGCCGACGAGGCTTTGGGCGGCTATGCCACTCAGATCGACGTGGTGCTGTACCGCAATCAAAGCGTGCGAGTCAGCGATAATGGCCGAGGCATTCCGGTAGGGCTGCACCCTGAAGAAGGCGTGCCAACGGTGCAGGTCGTATTTACCCAGCTGCACGCTGGCGGTAAATTTGATAAAAAAGATGGCGGTGCTTACGCGTTTTCCGGCGGTTTGCATGGTGTAGGTGTTTCAGTCACCAATGCCTTATCTACGCGTTTAGAAGTTGAAGTCAAACGCGAAGGCCAGCAGCATCGCCTAGTGTTTGGCTCAGGGGATGTAATCGAGCCCCTAGTGGTGCTGGGCAGTTGTGCCAAAAAAGACAGCGGCACCAGCGTGTATGTAGAGCCTGATCCTAAATACTTTGATTCGCCCAATATTCCGCTGGCCGATCTGGAACATCAACTCAAATCCAAAGCGGTACTCTTGCCGGGGCTAGTAGTTACTCTGGCCATTGAGCAGGCTAATGGCGAGCTGATTAATAAAAGCTGGTGCTATCCGGATGGCTTAACGGGCTATTTATCTGAAAAAGTAGCTGGCTATACCCAGCTGATCCCGATCTTTGAAGGCGAGAAGTATATCGAGCAGGTAGACGATACTTTCTCGCTGGGTGAAGGCTGCGCTTGGGCGCTGACGTGGACCGAAGACGGCCCAGTTAACCGTGAATCTTATGTGAATTTGATTACCACACCGGTCGGTGGCACGCACGAATCAGGCCTGCGCGACGGGGTGTTTCAAGCGGTTAAAACCTTTATCGAATTCCACAGCCTGCTGCCTAAGGGCGTAAAAGTGCTGCCGGAAGACTTATTTGGCCGCTGCTCTTTTGTGCTATCGGCCAAGATTCTAGACCCGCAATTCCAAGGCCAGACCAAGGATAAGCTAACCAGCCGCGATGGCTTAAAGCTGGTCTCTACCGTAGTGCGCTCGCCCTTTGAAATCTGGCTAAATCAGCACGTTGATCTGGCTAAAAAGCTAGCCGAGCTGTGCATCCGCGCGGCGCAAGCACGGCAAAAGAACTCGCAAAAAGTAGAGAAGAAAAAATCCTCCGGTGTAGCAGTCTTGCCCGGCAAGCTAACCGATTGCGCATCGGATGAAACCGAGCGCTGCGAGTTATTCCTGGTCGAGGGTGATTCGGCGGGTGGCTCAGCCAAGCAAGGCCGGGATAAGGATTTCCAGGCCATTCTGCCACTGCGCGGCAAGGTGCTAAACACTTGGGAAGTCGATCGCGATCAGATTTTTGCCAATAATGAAGTACACGATATGGCCGTGGCGATTGGCGTTGATCCGCATACCTTAAGTGATAACAAGGTTGATTTGTCTGGCCTGCGCTACGGTAAAGTGATCATCATGTCGGATGCGGACGTCGATGGTAGCCATATTCAAGTGCTGCTACTCACGCTGTTTTACCGCCATTTCCCGCAGCTAATTGCCCAAGGGCATGTCTATGTGGCACAACCACCGTTGTATCGGGTGGATGTAGCGGGTAGCGGCAAAGCGAAGCCTCCGCGTAAATTCTATGCGCTAGATGAAGGCGAATTAACCGCCATTTTGGATAAGCTACGTGTAGAAAAAATCCGCGAAAACGCTTGGAGCATCAGCCGTTTCAAGGGTCTGGGGGAAATGAATGCCGAGCAATTATTCGACACCACGATGAATCCAGACACCCGCCGCATGTTGCGCGTTGGCATTAACGACGATGTGGCGCTGAATACTCGTGAGCTGATGCATATGCTGATGGGCAAATCTGAAGCCAGCAGCCGTAAAGCGTGGCTGGAAGCACGAGGCAATGAAGCCGATGCTGATGTTTAAACTATAGCGTTTAAGTCAGCACAAAAAAGGGCCGCAGATTTTATTCTGCGGCCCTTTTTTACATTAAATTACTTTAAAAATTTCAGAAATTTACCCAAAGCAGTAGTAGGTTCAGGCGCTACCGTCCCTGCTTCTGATTCATCAAATGCTAAAGTGCAATCATCAGGCAAGGCAGCCACATCCACTTTGCCTGTAATGCTACAAGTCCAGCTGATCGTGCCATCATCTCCGGCAGACGGGCTCAGGATAATTTCCTTATCCTGATGCGGCGTATTGAGCGCTAGGTTCAGCTCGGCGGATTCCGGGTTGATTTCCACGCTTTTAATCAAGCTCTTTGCTGGAATTTTAAAGCCTAAACCCTCAACCGCCTCCGGCATATACCCGGTTTCTTCGTAGAAATTGCCTACCAACTTGGCCGCAACCATTCCCTCTGTATAAGCTTGGCTTAATTCAATATGTGTTTTTGCATTCAGCGCTTTAGTCTGATGGCTGGAATACGCTGACATTGAAATAGGCACCAAAATCAGCAGCAGATAAATATAAACAACCATCGCGCCGATCAAGCCAAAACCGGTATTTGGAATCGTGGCAGAAATCAGCCAGGCAAATATATTACGGCGAGGAAATACAGCCGCATCGCCATTTTCTACGCGGGCAACGCGTTTGCACAGCCAAGGGTAATCAGCAGTTAATTCATTGACTGCCATCCAGAAACCATCGGTATCTTTAGCTTGAGCGATATAGGCTTGGGTATTCAAACTTTTCCAACGGCTGCTGCCCGCTGCTAATACGGCCAGTGCATGCACCGCACTTTGCTTATTGCTCGTGCAAGCTAAGCCATACTGATCGCAGCTATATTCTCTGGCACGGGAATACGCGGTGCCAAGCAAGGGAATCCAGCTAGCAAAAACCAGCCACCAGTGGTGTACTAAATGCTTTTGCGCAATATGGCCTAGCTCGTGGCCGATATAGAAATTTAAGGCTTCGGTATCTTCTTGCAAAGCATCAACAATATCGCTGAGCAGCACCACGTAATACCGGCGCAAAAACCGAGTAGCAAATGCGTTTAAAGCACCATTGCCTGTCATTAAATAAAATTCTGGCCGCTTATTTAATCCCACAATCTGGCAGCAATTTTCAAAACGGACGTGTAAATCAGGAAACTGCTCAGCAGTAACACGCACGCCATTGCCACGCACATAGGAAATAAAATACGAGAACCCAAATAAGCCGATGAGATAAAGCACCAGCATAATAATCCAGATAATACCAAAGGTGACCAGCGTTAAAGCCAGCCAGCTCAGGCCGGAAATCACCGCCATGATCACAAATAAACGCTGCTCATTAGCGTATGGCTTGATCACTGCCCTTTGGCTATTTGCTGCTGGTGTTGAAGCTTGGTCTTCCATAATGCCCCTGCAATTTTTTACAAAGCGGCGATTATAGCGGCTAATCCAAAAATTACTTAACCGAATCTGACTATTTTCATTCGTAGTAGTTAGTAAAAACACTTACAAATGTAAGACTGCGATCATCGCTTCTTTTTGGCTTTAATCAAACCACGATCCTCATACCTGCGTAGAATCCGACTAAATTAGTCGGGAATTAAGGAGAGGCATCATGTCATTGTTTTCTGCCGAAACGGTCACCTTTGAAACACCTATCGCCATGCTGATAGCCTGTCACGATAGGGTGCGCCAGTATGCTGATTTAACGCTCAAGCTAGCTCAACACCTGATTAAAGAAGGTGTAGATGCCAAGGCACAAGATGCTGCCACTGGCATTTTGCGCTATTTCGACGTAGCAGCCCCGCTGCACCACGACGATGAAGATCTCGATTTATTTCCTCTGCTTAGCCAATACGGCGACGCTGATCTACAAACCATCATTGCATCGACCAGCGCCGAGCACGAAACACTTGGCCTGCTCTGGCAAGATATCCGCAGCTATTTAATTCCACTGGCAGCAGGGCAAAATGGCAGCTTGCCACTCCCTTTGGCAAGCGAATTTGCCAAGCGCTACACCGACCACGCCGATCTGGAAGAAGCACGTATTTACCCTAGCGCCGAACTGCTGCTCGATGCCCCTACGTTGGCGGCAATGGGGCAGAACATGGCTGATCGACGCATTCAAAGCACCGCTCAGGATAAAGCCTTATGAAAACCTTTCTCAGCGCTCCTCACCGTATTGGCTTTTTTTGCGGCACTTTATTACTAATTGCAAGCCTTGCTTGGTGGGCTAGCGAAATGCTGCTTAGGGCTAGCGGCAGCACCATGCCCAGCAGCATTGCGCCGATGTTTTTACATGGCTATCTGATGCTGTATGGATTCTTTCCGCTATTTATGCTGGGCTTTATCTATACGGCGGGGCCTAAATGGCTGGGCGTGGACAGCCCCTCAGCCAAGCTTTATGTACCGATTTTTATCACCTATGCCGTAGGCAGCGCCCTCTTAATTGCCGCGCTATTTTGGCAGCCACTGCTTAGCCTTGGCATTGCTCTACATTGGATCAGCTGGGGAGCGGCCTGCCTTGTCTGGCTCGACCGTGTACGGGCCAGCAGCGCGCCGGATCGTGGCCATGCCATTCATATTGCACTTGCCTTTGCTATGGGGTGGATAGGACAAGGGCTGGCGCTGTATTGGGCCGTGTTTGGCGCAACGACGGGCTGGCTGAGCATGATAGAAATCTGCTTATGGGGATTTTTACTGCCGGTGTATTTGACTGTTAGCCACAGAATGCTGCCGTTTTTCTCTGCCAACGCCATCCCAAACTACAGCGCATGGCGGCCGCTATGGCTGTTAAACGCCATGATTGCCTTGTCTTGGGGGCATGGGGCCTTAAAGCTGGCGCATTTCAACAGCCTGCCTGTGGATGCCGTATTTGCTGGGCTGCTGCTCTACACCAGCTACCGCTGGCGTCTATTTGCCTCACTCCAAAACCGGCTCTTAGCCATGCTGCATCTCGCCTTTGCTTGGGCGGCGGCCGCTATGCTGCTTTACACCGTTCAAGATGCGGCCCTATTAACAGGCTCGGCCATTCTGGGATTTGCACCGCTGCACGCCATAAGCATCGGCTTTTTTGGCACGATGCTGCTGGGCTTTGCCACAAGGGTGAGTCTGGGCCACGCAGGCCTGCCGCTCATCCTCAGCCGCCTTGCTTGGACGCTTTATTGCCTGTTGCATGGGGTCGCCATTGCTCGTGTGCTGGCCGAAGTGCTGCCTTGGCAAAACACCCTGCTCTGCGCCGCAGCCTTGGGCGCATTACTGGCCTTCTTACTATGGGGTAGCCGCTTTATGCCGGTGTATCTAAAGCCGAGGGCGGATGGAAAGGCGGGGTAGTTTTATCTCATCAGATAAATCGTAGGTTGGGTTAGCAGCTTTATCGCGTAACCCAACATTCTTTTGACCATAAACGTTGGGTTACGCGGGGTTATCCGCCAAAAATCGGCGAATAACCCCGCTAACCCAAGCTACGAGAGCATTGCTCCGACAGATTTTCTTTTGTTTAAAAAAGTCGCTATCCGTTTTTTTGAGAAGTTCAAACTCGTACCAAGGTATATCATTCCCCATCCTTTGCCCTTGGTTTGCACATGCTTCACGCCGAAGTTCTTCTTACCCAAATCTCGCTTAATCCTTCGCTAAGCAGCGATTCGCTCTCGGCCAGTAGCGAAGCCAAGCTAGCGACGATGCAATCACCCGCCCGCGTTCAGCAATTTATTCTTGGCCGCATGCTGCTCGCCCAAGCGGCTGCACGGGCCTTAGGGTTTGATTACGCAGTGGCGGATATTGAAGAAGGTGAGTTTTTCCCCTATTTAAGCAAGGCTGCTCATTTGCACGCCAGTATTTCGCATAGTGGAGATAGCTTGGGGGTGACAGTTAATACTGAACGAGTGGGGCTCGATATTGAAAGCTGCCGCCCTAAGGCCAATATCGCCAAGCTGACCGTCTTTGCACTGCATCAGGATGAAGCCCGCTGGGTAAACACCGTAGAGGCAGAATCTCAAGAGCGTTTTTACCTACTTTGGACGCTGCGTGAAGCGGCTTTTAAGGCAGGGATTCGCAATCAAGTGATTCGTGGCAGCAGCCTTGTCCACGATCAAATCATTCGCACAGATTGGCATTGGTGTAGTGAAAGGGAGCAGCAGCTAAGGGTAAGTATCGCTGCGAAAACGCCCTGCACTATGGTTTTAATCCACAAACCCTGCCTTTAATCCCTTAGCCAAATGCAGTCTGTCAAATAATGCCCGCTTTAGCTATTTACTGAAAAACAGGTAAAAATTTAGTCTAAAAGGCGAAAAATAGCTGAAAAACTGAGTTTACAGACCTTAAATCATCGTTTTTTATTGTTTTTCGATACAGCAAGCAAGCTTGCGCCATGTTTTGAAAGGGACTGATAAGCGACACTTTGCGATAGTACGGTATATGCAAACGCAGAGTTAAGGTAAGCTACCCCTTCATACCTACCCTAGTTTTCTAATGATGACCGATCAAAATTCAGCTTTAGCTCAAGCATTCCAATCTGCCATTGGCGAGAAATCTGCCCGTCAACAGCAAATTATGATTATCGAATTACTTTATCAGCGTTATCCGGTGATGAAGCAGTTCAAGCCTTTAATGATCGGTGTTCACAAAGAACTAGAAAAAGCACTACCGCAATTTGGTGCCAATCACGTACATCGCTCGATTGCCGCCCATTGCCGCAAAGTGCGCTACCTGAAAGCGGTAGCCCGTGGTGGTAAGCGTTTTGATCTGAACGGTAAGCCAGTAGGCGACGTTACCCTTGAAGAAAAAACCGCAGCAGCTAAATTCGTACAAAATATCGAAGACCGCAAAAAGCCAGCAACAGCCGTAGTTGCAGAAGAAGCAGCGGTTGAACAGCTAGTGGTCGCTACCGCCAGCGAAGTGATTGCTGAACCAGCAATCACCGACGCAGAGAGCAAAGCAGAATAAAGCGCTTTAGCTCCACAGAAAAAGGCCGCATCAGCGGCCTTTTTTCATACAAAATATCGAAGATCGCAAAAAGCCAGCAACAGCCGTAGTTGCAGAAGAAGCAGCGGTTGAACAGCTAGTGGTCGCTACCGCCAGCGAAGTGATTGCTGAACCAGTCATCACCGACGCAGAGAGCAAAGCAGAGTAAAGCGCTTTAGCTCCATAGAAAAAGCATAGGGTAGGCAAGTTAAATATTTATCATAAACCGGCCACTCACCACAAACATCAAATCATCGTAGGGCGGGTGAAACCCGCCGTTTTCCGTAGTGTTTCATGCCAAAATCTGGCGGGTTTCACCCGCCCTACAAAAGCCTACTTCACTATCTTATCTCTGCACCAGCTGCCCTGCTTTATAAGCAACAGCACCGCCATCCTTTGCCATAAAAAACATCGCATATCGCAATGCTACATAGCCCACGATCACCGTGGCAACGCCTAATTCAAACTGTGCCAGCCATTGCACCTGATCCACATAAGGCGCGGCGAATTCCCATTGCCCAAGCAGATGGCTGACTTTAAATAGCGCTGTAGCGCCAATCACCAATGGGAAAGTAAATGCAGCATAGCCAGGTGAAAAAGGCAGGCTCAGCAGCTTGAAAAAGGCGAGGTAGATAATGCCTGTCATCAGCAGGGCAATCCCAAACAACAGCGCCACAATCAGCAGCGATGGCTCAGCCGTCACAGTTAAGTAGCCAGCAAGTGAAAGGCTGGCAGGCGCGGCCAAAATGGCGATGGTGGGCTTGGCCGCATCTGGTACTTCGTGGCTAAAGATCAAACGGTAGAGCATCAGCGGCAACATCACAGCGTAGCAAAATATCCCGAACCACAACAAGCCATTCGCAAGGGCCGCAAACTGCCCGCCGGGGAAGGCCACATCGGCCACGATAATCCCTACCGGCGGCACAAACCAGCTTGGCACCATATGATGAATTTCAAAGTCTTTAGCCCGATGCCAAATAAACGTCGCCAGAAACACCATATGCAGGATCACGGCAAACAACCAAAGGCCCTCAGCAAAATCAGGGGCGAATTGACCTAAGGCCTTAGATACCACCATCGTTGCCATTGCAAAGGTAGGCAGCACGCTACCCACCACAGGGTGAGCTAAATCTTTCAAGAGTAAACGGGGGTGAAGCGCAAATTTGAAAGCTAAGATAAGTAACAGCAAGGCAGCAACCACAGCGCCTAATAGCTGGGCTTTACCAGAAAAATCGCCAGCGTTTTCCCAACTCCATCCAAGGCTGCCAATACCTAAAGCTAAGCCCGCCATAGGAGTGGGGGCAGCGGCAAGTAATTGATGAATTCGCTTAAACATACGACGACCTTCTTATTTATTGCAGTACAAATAGAATAACGCCCAGATATTGTTTATCATATCTAAATGATTTGAATGAGGCGTTTAGTAAAATCAAATGAAGCTCACTCTGCAACAGCTAAAATCCTTCGCGGCCATTGCCCGCTATGGCAATCTTGGCACGGCAGCCAATGAGCTATGCCTGAGCAAGGGCGCCATTTCTCAGTCTTTGCAAGAGTTAGAGCGCCAGCTGGCAACGCCGCTGTTTGATCGGGTTCATCCGCGCCTGCAATTAAATGCAGAGGGTAAATTATTACAGCCCGTGGCCGAAGAATTAC
Source organism: Iodobacter arcticus (assembly GCF_042664895.1). Taxonomy (NCBI): domain Bacteria; kingdom Pseudomonadati; phylum Pseudomonadota; class Betaproteobacteria; order Neisseriales; family Chitinibacteraceae; genus Iodobacter; species Iodobacter arcticus. The sequence goes on along the minus strand of NZ_JBHTBQ010000006.1, from coordinate 89,036 downwards.
TCGCCCGAGTGCAAGACATTGAAACGATGTTTGCCAGCGATAGCGAGCCAGTCGGCCAGCTTCGCCTTGGTGCCACCCAAACCATAGGCAACTATCTGCTGCCGATTCTGCTAGCACGCAGCGAGCAGGCCACCACGCCACGCATATCGATTGCCAATACCCATATCCTCAGCCATGCCCTCGCGCATTTTGAACTAGATCTCGCCTTAATCGAAGGTGAAAACCACCACCCCGATTTAATCGCCGATCCTTGGCTACAAGATGAAATGTGCATCGTGGCCGCAGCCACTCACCCCTTAGCCAAGCAAGCTGAGTTAACCATCTCTGCATTAAGCAGCGAAACATGGGTGCTGCGTGAACCTATGTCAGGCAATCGAGAGCAATTTGAACAACTGATCCAGCCGCAGCTCAGCAGCAGCCGAATCGGGCTGGAGCTAAATACCCTAGAGGCGGTAATGCTGGCTGTAGAGCAGGGGCTAGGAATCAGCTTTATATCCAAGCTAGCAGCACAAGACCGCATCACTAACGGACGATTAGTCTGCCTAGCCATGCAGCAACGCTTCCCACGCCAGCTTTATCTTGCGTGGCATAAACAAAAATACCATTCCACAGCCTTGCGCCGGTTTATTCAGTTTTGTAGGGATCAGGCAGGGGTGATTTAACTGATGTTATGCAACGGAAACCCAAATCTTGAACCACGGAGGGCACAGAGATCACGGAGTTTCACGGAGAAGCATAAGGAATGTATCCGTAGGGTGGGTTAGGCCAGAAAATGTATTAAATATGGGCGCTACCATATCCTGGCCGTAACCCACCGCAGCGCAGTGTCATGGTGGGTTACGGCCGAAAGAGATCAGCGCCCTAATGAGCATCAAGAGCGACCTAACCCACCCTACGATGACTTGGCCGCGCAAGAAAGGAAGGAAGGAAGGAAGGAAGGGCCAGCGGGACGCCCGCACCTAAACCAATGTGCCGAAGGCACTAAAAAGATCTTTTTGACTTTGGTATGAAATATTGTGAAAACGGCGGGTTGCACCCGCCCTACATACAGCTCAACCATTTTTCCCAAGCAAGCAACAGGACTCGGCATTGAACAAACTCTTTCTACGCACCATCCCTGGGCTGGCCGTATTCTTTAATTACCCACGGGATTGCTGGCGGCAGGATTTGCTGGCGGGATTATCGGTGGCGTCCGTCGCGCTGCCGGTGGGTGTGGCCTATGCCCAGCTAGCCGGGATGAGCCCGATTGCCGGCCTGTATGCCAGTATTCTGCCCATGGTGGCCTATGCACTATTTGGCTCTTCCCGGCAGCTGATTGTTGGGCCAGATGCAGCCACATGCGCCATGGTGGCCTCAACCTTGCTGCCGATGGCAATGGGAAATTCTGAGCTGTATATCTCGCTTTCTGTGGCTTTGGCGCTGATTACCGGATTATTTTGCCTGCTGGCTAGCCGCTTTAAGCTAGGGTTTCTGGCCGACTTTTTATCTCCGCCGATTTTGGCAGGCTTTTTAAATGGTGTAGCGATCAGTATTGCGCTGGGGCAGCTCGGTAAATTGCTTGGTTTTACTTTTCATAAGCATGATTTTATTGGCCGGATTCTGGAACTGCCAGATCGCCTGCCTGAGCTTCACCCTAGCACGGCCCTGATCGGCCTTGGCACGCTGTTAGCGATTCAAATTATTAAACGCCTGCTGCCTAAACTGCCCACCGCCTTAGTTGCAATGGGGCTTGCGGCATTGCTAATCTTTAGTCTGAATTTACAAGCTACAGGCATCGCCATTATCGGCTTATTGCCAGCGGGTCTGCCCACCTTACACTGGCCCACTATCCCCAGAGCCCATCTGGGTGAATTACTCGGCGCAGGGGCGGGGCTGGCGCTGATCAGCTTTAGCAGCGCCATTCTAACGGCGCGCAGCTTTGCCGCCAAAAATCGCTATGAGATCGATGCAGATCGCGAATTTACCGCGCTGGGCATGGCGAATATTGCAGCCGCGTTTTCACAAGGCTTTGTGATTAGCGGTGCGGATTCTAGAACGGCGGTGAATGATAATGCCGGCGGTAAAACGCAAATGGTGAGCCTGGTCGCGGCGGCGTCTATCGCCATTGCCATCGCGCTATTTACCACCCCGCTGCAATATGTGCCAATTGCCGCGCTGGCCGCCGTGCTGATTACCGCCTCGTTTGGGCTAATGAGTTTTGCCAATTTTATTTATTTTCGCCAAGCCAGCCGTGGCGAATACGGCATTGCCATCCTCACCGTGATCGGCGTGGCCTGTGTAGGCGTGATGCAGGGCATGCTATTTGCCGTATTAATGGCGACGCTGCGACTACTCGTTAAGCTGGCCCGGCCACATGAAAGCCTGCTGGGTGTTTACCCAAATAAAAACAGCTTTCACGACCTATCCCACCACCCCGGCGCTGCCCCGATTGATGGCATGCTGGTGTATCGCTTTGATGCCTCGCTCAATTTCTTTAATGCCAATTACTTCCGCCAACGCGTTTTATCTTTAGCCGATAGCGCAACAAGCCAAGTTTCGTGGGTGGTGCTGGATACCGTGCCGATTAATCAAATCGATATCGCGGGCATAGAAGCCATCATTATTTTGCAAAGAGATTTAAAAGAACGCGACATCGCACTGGCGCTGTCAGGGCGCAAAACACAAACCGAATTTATTGCCGCCCGCCACCATAAGCTAAATGAACTACAAGCCAACTTTCTGATTTTCTCCAGCCTAAAACAGGCTTACCGCGCCTTCAGGCAGCAAGTGTTGATACGTACTGAAACGACGCAAACTGCTGCTCAATTGCCGCTAAAGTGGCACGTTGAGGAAAATGAAGCTGCGCAGAATTAATCAGCGCAGGCTCAATACAGCCAGCAGGCCTAAAGGATTGCAATACATAGCGCTGCACCCCTGCGGCGCTTAAGGTTCGAGCAAGGGCAATCAGCTCATCCTCGCTATGCAAGCTGGGATGGATGGTGCTGCGGCATTCCAGCGCCACCTTGCTCGCCAGTAGCAGCTTTAATGAGGCACTGGCAACAGCACCACTGCCTACTACGGTGGTGATCTTTTCGTAGCGCATAAAATCGCTTTTAATATCAAAACCCACCCAGTCCAGATAGGGCAGGCATTCCTGCAAACGCTTGGGATAAGCGCCGCCGCTATGCAGGCCAATTTTGAAGCCCAGCGCTTTTACACTACGCATCATCTCAGGTAACTGAGGCTCGATCAGTGGCTCGCCGCCCGAAAAAACCACCGCGTCTAAGAGACCACGGCGCGTTTTTAACCAGATCAGGATTTCATCCCACTGTGGTGCTGCATCATGCTGCTCTCGCGCTTGTAAATGCGGATTATGACAATAGCCACAGCGCCATGGGCAGCCCGCCAAAAACACCACACAAGCCAGCTCGCCGGGATAATCACAGCTAGAAAACGGCACCAAGCCGCCAATCTTGGGCGCGGGCATCATTATTGAACGGTATTACATTCGTTAAAAAATTGCCTTTCTTTAAACTCGCCTTTCTTACCAATATTAAAACTACTCACCGGCCGGTGATAACCCATCACCCGCGTCCAGACCTCGCAGCGAGTGCGTTCTTCATCTTTAAGCTCAGGGGATAGCTGGGTTTGAACCGATAAATCACTCATGATTTTTTCCTTTTAAATGTAATTGAAGGTCAAAAAAGATCTGTAGACACAGAGAACACAGAGTTAAAAAGCAGAGCACAAAGAAAAAAATTAAGAAGTTTTACAGATTTTCTCTGTGCGCTCTGTGTTCTCACTGTGCTCTGTGCCTACAGACCTTTTTGAATTTTCATCCCAGCGCACAGCTTTTCTTCGCCAGCAACTCGCCATCGCACTTCGGGCAAAACTCATGATGACCGCTCAGGTAGCCGTGTTTCGGGCAGATAGAGAAGGTGGGCGTGATGGTGATATAGGGCAGGCGGTAGTTGGTCAGCGCTTTTTTCACCAGCGCTTTACACGCTGCGGGGCTGGAAATTGCCTCATTCATATACAGATGCAAGACTGTGCCGCCGGTGTATTTACGCTGTAATTCCTGCTGACGGCCCAAGGCTTCGAATGGGTCATCGGTAAAGCCAACCGGCAGCTGGCTGGAGTTGGTATAGAAGGGCTGCTCCACCGTGCCTGCTTGCAAAATATCGGGATAAAACTTTTTATCTTCTTTGGCAAAGCGATAAGTCGTGCCTTCGGCTGGTGTGGCTTCTAGGTTATAAAGATGGCCAGTTTCTTCCTGAATTTCGGTCATTTTGGCGCGAATATGATCAAGCAAACGAATCGCTAAGGCGTAACCTGCATCCGAGCAGATATCGTCTTTATCATCGCTAAAATTGCGAATCATCTCGTTAATGCCATTTACCCCAAGTGTGCTGAAGTGATTACGCAGCGTGCCCAGATAGCGCTTGGTATAAGGGTAAAGACCACCATCAATTAAGCGGCCAATCAATTTGCGTTTAATCTCTAAAGATTGCTTAGCCAAATCCATCAGTTGATCGACACGCGCTAAGAGACCTGCTTCATTGCCTTTGAATTCGTAACCAATCCGCGCACAGTTAATAGTGACCACGCCCAGCGAGCCGGTTTGCTCAGCCGAGCCAAATAAGCCATTACCGCGCTTTAATAGCTCGCGCAGATCAAGCTGCAAGCGGCAGCACATCGAGCGCACCATATGCGGCTCTAGATCTGAATTTAAGAAATTCTGGAAATAGGGCAGACCATACTTAGCGGTCATTTCAAACAAAAGATCGGTATTGGGGTGATCCCAAGCAAAATCTTTGGTGATGTTGTAAGTAGGAATCGGGAAAGTAAATACACGGCCCAGCGCATCGCCTTCCATCATCACTTCGATATAAGCGCGATTAATCATGTTCATTTCGGTTTGCAGATCACCGTAGCTAAATGGCATTTCCTTGCCACCCACATAGGGAATTTGTTCACGCAAGTCTTCTGGGCAAATCCAATCGAAAGTCAGATTAGTAAACGGCGTTTGCGTACCCCAGCGACTAGGCACATTCAGATTGTAAATCAGCTCTTGAATATATTGCTTTACCTGCCTGTATTGCAGATTATCCGCACGAATAAACGCTGCCATATAGGTATCAAATGAGCTAAATGCCTGAGCGCCCGCCCATTCATTTTGCAAAGTACCTAAAAAGTTAACAATCTGGCCAATGGCGGCTGAGAAATGCTTAGGCGGTTTGGCTTCGACCTTGCCCGGCACGCCATTAAAGCCTTCTTGCAATAGGCGGCGTAAAGACCAACCCGCGCAATAGCCAGACAGCATATCTAAATCATGAATATGCATGGCACCTGAGCGATGCGCCTCGCCAATTTCTAACGGATAAACATGGCTTAGCCAGTAATTGGCAATCATTTTGCCGCTGGTATTTAAAATCAGCCCGCCTAAGCTCCAGCCCTGATTAGCATTGGCATTCACCCGCCAATCTGATTGATCCAGATATTCATTAATCGACGATTCAACATCCACCACCGTGCGCACATCCGAGCGCAAACGCGCATGCTGGCTGCGGTAAACAATATAGGCGCGGGCGGTTTTTAAATAATGATATTGCAGCAGCGCTTCTTCAGCCTGATCCTGAATCTGCTCGATGGTGGGGGTGAGATCACCCTGCAAGCGGCTACTGATCAGCGTGCTTAAGCGGATTGCTTCTGCCTCATCAAACTCACCCGTTACGCGGCTAGCATTCAGCAGAGCAAGGCGAATTTTATCGATATCAAAAGGCACGATGCGGCCATCGCGTTTCAGCACATATTGCGGGTATATGGTCATTTTTCCCCACCTGGATCAAGGTAGAATATTTTCACAGACCACAATATATGGTGTTTTATATAAGCATGCTCAACTAGATATAGGGTATTTGACGTTAATCAAATACTTTCAGAATAGATTTGCAGAGCGAGCAGAATACCCGCTCTGGATAGGAATTTACTAAGCTACAAAATTATTCAGCGGGTCTTGATAGAGAGCTAAACCTTGAACCACAGAGGAAAACGAGGCCACAGAGAGCCACAGAGAAAACCATCAAATCTTTCGCATTTCTCCGTGAAACTCCGTGTTCTCTGTGGCCTCCGTGGTTCAAGATTTGGGTTTCTATTGCGTCACATCGGTTAGTAATCAGGCTGGCCGTGCGCGGTCAAAATATAATCGTTTTTCGCCAAATCCATCAGCTCGCCCACATAGGGTTGCAATAGGGCAATACGGGCGGCGTCTAGCATATAAGAGAGCTTCATTTCAGGATCAGGCTGATCTTGCTCATGACGAAATAAGCTAAATAGAAACTCAACGCTGATGGTTTCGGCTATGGCTAAATGCCCGATAAAACCGCCATCCATGCCTTTTTCCCAAACTTCAATATTGCGGATAATTTTCATAAACCGTTCCATAAACACAAACAATCAATAGGGTGGATATTACCCACGAAATAAATGGTTTTCTCCATGTAACTCCGTACTCTCTGAGACCAAAGTGGGTCAATATTTGGGTTTTGTACATAGCCATCCGTGTGGGCACGGTTGCAAGCATTTAATTACCGTAGGGCGGGTGAAACCCGCGTATTTATTCAATATTGCTCGCGGGTTGCACCCGCCCTACAGAGCGAGAGCAAGCATACAAAATAACAACCCTGTTTCGGTTATTTCTATTCCTGCACCCAAGCAATCCCCGGTCATTCCACCCAATTTATGCATCAGCCATTTGGCATAAGCCAAAATCAGTAGCGGAGCCGTCATTAATGCGGGAGCTATAAAATAGGATGCCAGCAAAAGTGTGGCCAAAAGAATATACAACGAGTAGCTGGTTTTTTGCCAAGCAAATTGCTCTGCCATGCCGGGCGCTAAGGCCGGTAGGCGGCTCCAATACAAAACACCAAAGCGCGCCCATGAAGGGATCAGCAAAAGCGCTAGCCATTCTTGCTGCCTAGCCAGCAGCATTAAGAGCACCAGCTTAGCGGCAGATTGGCAAATCAGCGCCAACACGCCAAAGCTGCCCAGATGCGGGTCTTTCAGCACAGCCAAAAATCGTTCTGGGTCACGATGCGCAGCGCCTAAGCCATCCGACATATCGGCAAGACCATCTAAATGCAAGCCACCGGTAATCCATGTCCAAAGCAAAAAACCCGCCAAAGCCGCCAGCCAAGGATCTACTTTGGTAGCAAGAAACACCACCGCGCTTAAAAACGCACCAATCAATAGCCCAACCACAGGAAACCACGACGCGGCAGCGGCGAGTAAAGTCGGCTCAAACTGACGAATCTGCGGCGTTGGCAGCCGAGTTAAAAACTGCACCGCCAGCACAGGCTCGCGCCAATCAAATTTCATTCTTTATTCCTATTTCGTAATGATTCAGGTGCGCTAAAAACAAAGCAGATACCCACAAAAAACACATAAGACACGAAAAAACGGATCATTTCTCTTGGTTTTCTCCGTGAAATTCCGTGTTTTCCGTGGTTCAAGATTTGGGTTTTGTTCGCACACCTATCCCAATAGCTCACACACCCAACAAAACTTCATTATCAATCCCCTGCAAAATAGGCGGATATTCATCATCCCAATAAAGGGTAATCATCCCCGCGTGCGCCAGCCAAAATTGATTGTGCCTTGCGGCAGGTAGACCCAGCCACTCTAGCAATAGCGCTTTAGCCACGCCGCCGTGGGTAATCAATACCCGATGTTTCCCCTGGCCAGCTTGCAACCATAAGCGGAAAGCGACATTCACCCGTGCAGAAAAACCCGCCCAGCTTTCAATGCCAACAGCTGTATTTGTCTCAGGATTGTGTGACCAAAGTGCCCATACAGCCTGCTGCTGTTCGCTCCATTGGGACTTGGCTAAACCATCCAACTCACCAAAGCTCATTTCGCGCAAATTGCGATCGATATGGCAATCCAGCCCCGCTGTTGCCGCCAATTGCTGAGCAAAACCCGCACAGCGGCCTAGATCAGAGCTGGCAATGCTGCTTGGAGGAAAGCGGACAAAGTGATCATTGCGGCTAGCCAACTGCTGCTCACCCAATAGGGACAAGGGCAAATCGGTATGACCGATTAACATCCCCGCCGGAGCAACCGTAGCGCCATGCCGCAAAAGCGTAAGACGAAAACTACTCATGATTTCATACCGAAAACTTGCAAAAGATCTGTAGACACAGAGATAGATGAGAACACAGAACACATAGAGAAAACCTTATAAAAGGTTATAAGCAGAACATCCAAGCAAAAGTGATGCTGCATATCAAAACCCAAATCTTGAACCACGGAAAAAAAGGAGAACACGGAGGGCCACGGAGAAAAACATACGTAAGATTTTCTCCGTGAAACTCCGTGTTCTCTGTGGCCTCCGTGGTTCAAGATTTGGGTTTTATGCTGAAGTGGAATTTCTGCTGCTGTTTAACTCTTATGTTTTTCTCTGTGTACTCTGTGTTCTTACCGGTCTCTGTGTCTACAGAACTAAGGTTTTTTAGAGGGCCACATACAGCTCGCTCATTCCTTAGTCGTAATCCCCGCCGATGAAAACGTGGCCATATCGCGGTGCAGGGCGAGGGCGCTTTGGATGAGGGGGAGGGTGAGTGCAGCACCGCTGGCTTCGCCTAAACGCAGGCCCAATTGCAATATCGGCTCCAATTGCAAGGCCGCCAGTGCAAGGCGATGGCCTTTTTCATCAGAGCAATGGCTGGCCAGCAGCCAATCAGCCACTTCGGGCTTGTTCTTCACCGCCACCAAGGCAGCGGCGGTTGTAATAAACCCATCCAGTAAGACCGGAATACCCGCCTCGGCAGCGCCGGTATAAAAGCCAGCCAAGGCGGCGATTTCTAAACCGCCGACTTGCATCAGCCAATCTTTAGCAGTCACTGCACCGGCAGCACGAGCACGAGCCAGCGCGTCTTTTACCACTTGAACTTTATTTTCACGGCTTTGGGCGGTAATGCCTGTGCCTAGGCCAACAATTTCTGTCGGATCGATATCCGTCAACGCACAAATCAGCGCGGCGGCGGCGGTGGTATTGCCTATGCCCATTTCGCCGCCAATCAACAGCGTTTTGCCACGCACTAGGCCTTCTTGCGCGCTGCCCAAGCCAATGGTCCAAGCCTTATTGCATTCTTGCTCGCTCATTGCAGGCTCAAGACGCAAATTAGCGGTTCCAGCTCGCACCGGCACTCTAAATAGCTGCGCACTACTCCCCGCCGTAACGGTGTAATGGCTGGCAACGCCTACATCCACTACCGATAGGCTAGCTCCAGCTTCGCGAGCCAAGACGCTAACTGCAGCACCACCCGCCACAAAATTAGCCACCATTTGGCCTGTCACTTCAGGAGGAAACGCGGAGACACCTTCGCTTGCCACGCCATGATCGGCAGCAAACACCACAATCGCAGCTTGCAAGCGGCTAGGCATGGCCGAGTTAGAACGCGCAGCAAACCAGATTGCCAACTCTTCAAGTTTGCCTAAGCTGCCCTGTGGCTTAGTTAATTGAGCTTGGTGAAGACGTGCAGCAGTAGCAAGCGCTTGATTTGGAGTAGGCATAAAGAAGGCCAAGCAAAAAGAATGCACCGTAGACGATGCACATTCATCGTGCAAGTAGATAGTAAAGGGCAACTGACTTAAAGCATTAATACATGACTTTATTTGGCCCCACCGCCATTGCACTTTGCAATGCAATATCTGCGGCTAATAATAGATCTTCTAAGCTATCCATTTCATTTTTAGTTTGTGCCACACCAATGCACACCGTCATGGTGAACGCTAAGCCGTCAGGCATACATATTCTATTTTCCGCAGATTTTCTACGAATACGCTCTGCCACTACAATTGCACCATCTAGCGGTGTGTCAGGTAGAAGCAGGGCAACTTCTTCACCTGAGAAACGAGCAACCAGATCAAAATCACGCACGCTTTGGCGACAAGCTTCGGCTAAATGATTTAACGCTAAATCGCCGCTAATATGGCCGTAAGTTTTATTCAGATGGCGTAAATTATCAACATCAATAATTAAGGCAGTAAGAGGATTAGAAAACCGTTGGCTGCGATTAACTTCCCGTGCGGCAATATCTAAGAAATGCCGACGGCTAGATAAGCCTGTAAGCATGTCTTTTCCTATTAAGCCGGTTAGCTTTATTTTCTGTATACGGCGTAAATGCTCGCTCCACAGCCATAGGCCAAACATAATCAGCGCCAGTATCCAAGGCAATAATAGTAAACCATCATCGATCATCATTTACTAACCCTGTAACAATTCATCTTTGTCAGTGTAGTCCTTTGCAAGCGAGTGCGGGTAGAATGCTGCCATGTTTCAGACCCTCATTATTCGTCTCTCCTCGATGGGAGACATCATCCATAATTTCCCTGCTCTTAGCGATTTAGCCAAGCATAGGCCCGACATTGCCATCGATTGGGTGGTAGAAGAGGGCTTTGCTGCCTTGCCCGCCCTACACCCCGCAGTGCGCACGGTGATTCCGACTGCATTACGGCGCTGGCGTAAGGCTCCGCTTCAATCAAAAGCAGAATTCCTAAACTTTCGCCGCCAATTACGCCATTGCCAATATGATTTGATTCTTGATTCGCAAGGCTTAATTAAAAGCGCCTTTATTGCGAAACAAGCCCTTGGCCCAATTAGTGGTTACGACAAGATATCGGCAAGGGAAGGCTTGGCCAGTTTGGCTTATCAAAACACCTACCCAGTGTCACGTAATCAACACGCCATCACTAGAAATCGCCAATTAAGTGCACAGGCATTTAACTACACAATTGATGACAATATCGTTTATGGCCTGAATATTCCCAAGCTCGACTTAGCATGGCGGCCGGCTCATTACGCCGTTTTACTCTCGGCAACCAGCCGCAGCGATAAGGAATGGGCAGAAGAAAACTGGATTACTCTTGGCAAGCGCTTAAATGCCATGGGTATCAGCAGCGTATTGCCCTGGGGCAATGCTATAGAGCAAGAGCGCAGCCAGCGCCTTGCCGCAGCCATCCCAAATGCAATCTGCCCGCCACGAATGAGTTTGGAAGAGGCCGCATCGCTACTGGCATCTAGCCAAGTGGTGGTTGGCGTAGATACCGGGCTCGCCCACCTTGCTGCCGCCGTTGCCGTCCCCGTGATCGCCATTTTTTGCGCATCAGACCCAGAACTAACTGGCGTATTAGCCAGCAGCTATGCCGTTAATTTAGGCCGCAATGGCGTACCACCAAGCTTGGAATCCGTTTGGCAAGCCACGCTGGATGGCATGAAATGAGTCGCTGGATTTTACGATATGTGGCTCAAATTAACGGGGGCAGGGCATGAGCCGCTGGCTATATCGCGCGCTGCTCTGCTGCGTTTTCCCGCTTATTTTTTTATATCTGCTTAAACGCTCCAAACGCCAACCCGCTTATCGCCAGCACTGGCGTGAGCGGCTGGGCTTTTACACTAGCAAGCCAAATAGCACTCCTTTAATTTGGCTACACGCCGTATCGGTCGGCGAAACCCGTGCCGTAGCGCCCTTGATTGCGGCGCTTAAAATAGCCTATCCGCAGCACCGGTTTTTAATCAGCTGCATGACGCCAACAGGCCGTGCCACCGCGCAAGAATTATTTGCCGAGTTCGCCGAAATCGTCTATCTGCCTTACGATTACCCCAGCGCAGTAGGGCGCTTTTTAAAGCATTTTCGGCCCAGCTTTGGCGTGCTGATGGAAACCGAGATCTGGCCGAATCTGATCCACGCATGCGCCGATCACAAGATGCCCTTGTTTTTAGCCAATGCGCGTTTATCTGAGAAATCGCTTAAGGGCTATTTAAAAGTCAGCTCATTAATCAAACCTGCCGTCGCTCGGCTTGCCGGTGTATTGGCACAAAGCGAAATGGATGCGGCACGTTTAAAGCAATTAGGCAGCAGCAACACGCATATTGTTGGCAATATCAAATTTGATAATCTGCCCGATGAAAGCACCATCACCCATGGACTAAGCTGGCGTTCCAACTTTGGCCCCCGCAATGTGCTGCTATTTGCATCCAGCCGAGATGGCGAAGAAGCTTTGCTGCTCGATGCCTTAGCCACTTGGCCCGAATCACTGCTATTAATTCTGGTACCACGCCATCCACAACGCTTTGATGAAGTAGCCACACTTTTAGAGCAGCGTGATTTGCAGATATTAAAACGCAGCGCTTGGGATGAGGGCCCTGTGGCAAATCATGTGCAAGTCTTGCTAGGCGACTCGATGGGAGAAATGACTCGCTACTACGCAGCCAGCGATCTAGCCATTATCGGCGGCTCCATCCTGCCTTTTGGTAGCCAAAACCTCATCGAAGCCTGCGCCCTAGGCACACCCGTATTACTTGGCCCATCCACCTATAACTTTAGCCAAGCCGCTAAGGAAGCTATCGCCAGCCATGCCGCATGGCAGGGCGATGACATCCACGCCATCATCCAACAAGCCATGCATTTATTTGGCCATGCCGAAGAGCGCAAAGCCATGGGGCAAGCAGGCAAAACCTTCGCCAGCGCCCATCGAGGCGCTACCCAAAAGCTGCTTTCTTATTTGCCACCTTGCGTAGAAAAACCCAAATCTTGAAACACAGAGAACACGGAGAAAAACAAGGCTAGAATTAAGTTTTTTGTAGGTTTTGAGTGCTTTAACGCCCAGCAATAAGGATTCATACCGCAGCTAGTTGCACGGGGCTTAAATCTCCCCTTGAAGCCGCGACACGAGAAATATACATACTAGGATTTCTGGCCGTTCAGAAATCAAATACTTCGCGGGCAAAAGTATCTACACAAGTTAAAATGAACACGGAATGTATCCTTAGGGTGGGTTAGGCTAGGAAATGTATTAAATATGGGCGCTGCCATATCCTAGCCGTAACCCACCGCAGCGCAATGTCATGGTGGGTTACGGCCGAAATAGATCAGCGCCCTAATGAGTATTATGTGCGGCCTAACCCACCCTACGATGACCTTTTTCTTCTACAGAAATTATGTAGATACTTATGTCCTGCGTTGATTCCGCACCTAAATCAACGTGCCGAAGGCACTATTTAAAAAAAGGTGTATTTCACCTTAATAACAAATCACCCCCTCCCTCGCTGCGCCAGCAAATGCACCGCCAGCCCCAGCAAAATAAACGCCGTTCCCCAAATCAAAGATCCCGATACTTCTTCGCCATTCAGGCTATGCCCCATCCAAAGCGCCGATGCAGGGGTGATCAGGGAAATAAGTGACACGGTAATCGGCTTACATTCACGAATCAGCCAGTAATACAGGCTAAAGCCCAGTACCGAGCCAAACACCGCCAAATAAGCAATCGCAGCTAAGCTCTGTGCCGGAAAAGATAAATTAGTGACATCGGTTTGCCATACACACACCGCGCTCAGCACCACAGTTGCAATCATTAACGCCCCTGCATTCACCGCCAGTGGCGATTGCCCGGCGGCTAGTTTTTTAAGCTTTACGGCTGCAGCCGCCTGAATAAGCACGGCGAGCAGCACCACAGCCACACCCAATACGCCGCTTAAACGTAATTTTTCTGCAAAAATAAGCAGTAAACCTGTGATACCTATCACCATTGCCAGCATTTCAAAGCGATTTAGCTTTAGCCCAAAGCTCCACCATGAAAAACCGGCCGTTGCTAAAGGGATCAATCCAAACAGCACCGCAACTAAACCAGACGATACGGTTTGTGATGCCCAATAAACACAAAGCATAGATAAAGAAGTGCCAAACCCGGCACAAGCACTTGCTGGCCAGCTGCTCCGAGGGATTTTTTGTTTCCAGATAGCTAAAACCAACAACGCTAATGCAGCTGCCAGCCCGAAACGAGCTGCTAGAGCGGCAGAGTAGGGCACGCCTTGCACGCTCCAGTTAATCGCCAAAGGCGTGGTAGACCAAAGCAAAATCAATACGAAATAAGCTATTTTTTGCATGGATTCATCTTGTTTTTTTCAGCTTTTCTATGCATCAATTCCAACAGAAATAATGCAAGACATAAAAAGTGAGTAGATTCGAGCGAGTATCTAGGCATACTATCTTGGCTTTAATGGCTGTCCACTCATATAAAAAGTGGGTGTCCCAGTGATTCTTCATTTAGATGCAAGCACATTGTGACATTTTGCACGCAGAGTACAGACTGCATTATTCGCTACAATCCCATCCTCAAATGTTCCACGTGAAACCATGACTCAGCACGATATAGAACCTAATGATGCCGACGAGTTGGAAAGCATCGCAGATCAAGGCCCGCGCCGTTTTGTTGAAGCGCAGATCTCTGCTACTCCAGACGATGCCGAATCCGTACAGCTAGGCTTGTACGCAGAAAAAAGCTATCTCGAATACGCGATGAGCGTGATTAAAAGCCGCGCCTTACCCCAAGTGGAAGACGGGCAAAAGCCGGTACAGCGCCGTATTCTTTACACCATGCACGGCCTTGGCCTCGTTGCTAACGCTAAGCCGATTAAATCGGCGCGTATTGTCGGTGATGTGATGGGTAAATACCATCCACACGGCGATCAATCTGCTTATGACGCGCTGGTGCGTATTGCTCAAGACTTCTCGCTACGCTATCCGCTGATCGATGGTCAGGGAAATTTTGGTAGCCGCGATGGCGATGGCGCTGCGGCGATGCGATATACCGAAGCACGCTTAACGCCAATTGCCGAGCTGCTACTCAGCGAGCTAGATAAAGGCACCACCGATTTTGTGCCTAACTACGATGGCGCATTCCAAGAGCCTTCCTTGTTACCTGCACGCCTGCCTATGCTGCTGCTTAACGGCGCATCGGGAATTGCGGTGGGGATGGCAACGGAAATCCCAGCGCACAATCTAGGTGAAGTCGCCGATGCGGCCATTGCGCTGATTAAAAAGCCTACGCTAACCACCAGTGATTTACTCAGCTATATCCAAGGGCCAGATTTGCCCGGTGGCGGGCAGATTATCTCGCCACGCAAGGATATTGTGACGGCCTATGAAAATGGCCGAGGCAGCTTAAAAGTTCGTGCCCGCTGGACCAAAGAAGATCTAGCCCGTGGCCAGTGGCAGATTGTGATTAATGAATTGCCACACGGCACTTCCACGCAAAAAGTGCTGGAAGAGATTGAAGATTTAAGCAATCCAAAAATCAAAAAGGGCAAGAAAGCCCTAACTCAAGAACAGATTCAAACCAAGCAGCTCATCCTATCTTTAATCGATAGAGTGAGGGATGAATCGGGCAAGGAAAACGCCGTTCGCTTGGTGATCGAGCCAAAATCATCGCGGCAAAATCCAGACGATATGATGAAGTTGCTACTGGCGCACACCGCGTTAGAAAGTGGTTTATCCATCAATATGGTCACCATTGGTCGCGATGGCCGCCCTGGGCAAAAATCGCTGCAGCAAGTGATTGCCGAATGGATTTCTTTCCGCTTTGATACCGTCACCCGCCGCACCGAGCATCGCTTGGGGCAGGTGAATGATCGTATGCATATTTTGGAAGGCCGCTTAATTGTCTTTTTAAATATCGACGAAGTGATCCGCATTATTCGTCATAGCGACGATCCAAAAATAGCTTTGATTGAGGCATTTAATTTAAGCGATCGCCAAGCCGAAGATATTTTAGAAATTCGCTTGCGCCAATTAGCGCGCTTGGAAGGCATTAAGCTTGAACAAGAATTGGCTGATTTAGCTAAAGAAAAAGCCGAGCTTGAGCATCTTTTAGCCACACCCGATGTGATGCAAAAGCTGATCATCAAAGAAATCGAAGCAGATAAAAAGAAGTTTGCGGACCCACGCAGAACCCTGATTGTAGAAGCAGAACGGGCCTCGCTCGAAGTCACAGTAGTGGATGAGCCGGTCACCATTATCTTGTCTGAAAAAGGCTGGATGCGTGCCCGCCAAGGCCATGCGCTCGATCTGCAAAACCTTAGCTTTAAAGACGGCGATACGCTGCTGGCCTTTATTGAATGCCGTTCTATTGACCCGATTGCGATGTTTGGTACGGATGGCCGGGTTTATAGCATTCAGGCATCGGTGATTCCGGGTGGCAGAGGCGATGGCGTGCCGGTCACTACTTTGGTTGACCTGACGCCTAAGTCACAAATTACTCAGCTACTTGCCGCCAAGCCACAAGATCATGTGGTGATCGCTAATTCTAATGGCTATGGTTTTTACTGTTTATTTGAAAACTTAATGAGCCGCCAAAAAGCAGGTAAGAGTTTCCTGAACTTGGAGGAAGGTGAAACATTACTCAAAGTGGCCACCTTTGTTCCACGTGAAACATCACAAGTTGCTTGCCTGTCTAAAGGTGGCAAATTACATCTGTTTGCCTTTAGCGAGTTTAAACAATTGGCAGGTGGCGGACGAGGTGTGATCACCATGGCTTTGGATGATAAAGACACACTGTCCGCGATTACCGTTTGTGATGGTGCCACTTTAAAAATCAATGGCACCGGGCGCGCAGGCAAAGCCGTTGAATGGGTGTTAAATGTGAATGAAATGGCCCCTTATCAAGGGAAACGCGCCCGTAAAGGTAAGCCAATCAGCTCTGCCTTAAAGTTTCCGGGCTTTTAAGATGACACCGATGCTTGCTGCAGCATGGGCAGATCTAGGCATTCCGTTAGATTTGCTTAGCCACCGTCCTTTGCAATTATTTGAAGAGGCCAGCGAGCTAGTCGATGTGGCCATTGCTAGCGATGGCCGCGTATGGCAGCTCACCCCAAATGCAGCAGCAGCATGGCTGGCCATGCAAGCTGCTGCACGGGCAGATAGCGTCGATATCCAGATCGCCTCGGCGTATCGGGCATCGAGTCGGCAGTGTGAATTAATTAAAAGAAAGTTGTCGCAAGGGCAGGATATTGAGCAGATCTTGCAAGTGCTTGCCCCACCCGGCTGCAGCGAGCACCACACCGGCCGAGCTGTAGATATCTACCAACCCGGCGGCCCTGTGGTTGAAGAAGCCTTTGAAGCCACCCCCGCATTTACTTGGCTAAACCTCAACGCCACGCGATTTGGTTTTAGCCTATCGTTTCCACGCAGCAATCCAGCGGGCTATCTGTATGAGCCTTGGCATTGGTGTTGGCATGATATATAGGATGGGTAAAATCCAATCCTATCTGCTTAATGGAAATTCGTAGGTTGGGTTAACAGGCTTTATCGTGTAACCCAACATTCTGCTTAGTCTTAAGTGTTGGGTTACGCTGGTTTATCCGCCCTTACACGGCGAATAAACCAGCTAACCCAACCTACAAAAGCATCATTTCCCATTGGTTTTTCTTAATTTGATAGGGTTGGGTTTCACCCGCCCTAAGAAAGACTCAATAAGCACTCTATTTATCATTCACCGCAGTCGTTACCAGCTTTAACAGCTCAGGCAAGATCTCTGGCAAGCGGTCTTGAATGCTGCGCCCCGGAAGAAGTGGCAAGCAAAGATCATAGCGCCCATCGTGGTAGCACTCCACCCTTGGCCGCTGCGGGTCTAGCATCCAACCCGAATAGGGCAGCCACACCAGCATAAGATCACGCCAGCGCGGGCCAATATCGGCGCTAAGCCCTAGGTGACTAAACACGGCCCAACGCCCCGCAGGGCGCTGATACTCGCCGATATGCCGAGGCAATTTTAAGTGCCGTGGAATAGCCACGGCCGCATCGTAACGTCGCCGCTCGGCAGGCGTTGTTGCCGGATCGCTCCAAACCAAGCCAAACCAATAATTCGCCTTAATATCAATCGCTTGGCATTGCTCTTGAAAATCCACCAAGAGTTGCTCTAAATGAAAGCCATAATCGCCTACAGCTCGTTGATAAGCCATCCGTTCGGCAGGCCATTCTTCTAAGTTGATGCAGGCCTCAACTTCATCCCAGCTCCAAACACGATCAACATCCGTACCCGCAATCGTTAATCCTGGCCGGTAAGACATCGCACCTAAATTATTAGCAATCCAGCAAATCGCCACAGCCCGCCCTGCGCGTAAATCACTGGGCGTAAAACCAAAACTGCGGCTAAAGGCTCGGCTAAAGGTAGCAGGAGATGAGAAACCGACTAAATCAGCCACCTGCCCAATCGATAAATGCGGAGACCATTGCAATAGCGAAGCAGCGACTTCTAAGCGCAATTGCCATAAAAATGCCTGCGGGCTATCGCCATATTCACTCTGAAAACGGTGTGCTAAATGCCAAGGCGAGTAATGAGTCACATCGGCAAGATCAGCCAATTGCAAAGGCGCAGCCAAGCCGCGCACCATGCGATCTATCGCTTTTTCTAGGCGAACGCAGGGAGGATTAGTCATGTTTCACGTGAAACAATTAGAGAACCTCATCCAGAGGGGTAATCGATGCATCTTCAGCAGGCCGCGCCCAAAAGAATCGATCAGGAATCTGCTGACCCATACCAGGCCGGTAAGCGGCGAGTAGTGTTTGCCAAGTGTAATCTTGGGCCTCTTTAACGGCTTCGATAATCTCAGCTCCATTGGCCAAAGCGCCAGTTAAGGCCGCTGCCAGTGTGCTACCCGCACCGTAAAAACTTCCTGGCAAACGATCCCACGAATCCACACTGGCACGCCCCATATCGCTATATAGGCCATTAATGACCTTTGGCGTGTTTTCATGGGTACCGGTAATTAATACATATTCGCAGCCAAAGTCCAGAATTCGGCTGGCGGCAATATCTAGGGTTAAATCATCTTGCTCGTCAGGATCGTCCGATGCTAAGTGCCTTGCATCGATACTATTGAGCGTGACTAAGGTGGTGTGCGGCAAGAGTAATTCACGCGTCATCGCGAGTAATTCTTCGGCAGCTAAATGATCCCCGGCTTTGGTAAAAAATACAGGGTCTAGAATAAGCGGGATTTCTGGGTAATCAGACGCGATCTCAGCAATCACGGTCAGTGTTTCAATACTGCCAATAAGGCCCACTTTAATCGCATCTACTTTCATATCTTCAAGAATACAGCGTGCTTGATCTTCTACCCATTCACTCTCAATAAGTAAAACATCTTGTTCGCCTGAACTATCTTGAATCACGATGCCCGTAATTACCGGTGCCACATGGCAACCAAGAGATGACAAAGCAAGCATATCTGCAGCAAGTCCAGCACCACCGGATGGATCATTACCAGCAAATACAAGCACAATAGGGGGGCTGGTAGTCATGGGGACATTCACTGAATCAGGTAAAATTGAAATTTTATCTTACTTAACAGGTAACTCGAATGAAAAAATATATGTGTCTCATTTGTGGCTTTATTTACGATCAGGCTGAAGGCCTGCCAAACGATGGTATTGCCGCCGGAACTGCTTGGGAAGATGTGCCTCCAAACTGGACCTGTCCAGATTGTGGGGCCAGAAAAGATGATTTTGAGATGATAGAAGTCTAAAAGGATCACTATGAAAACGCTGATTAGCGTCACCGTGCTGACAACCATGTTGCTAGGCTGTCAGCAGGTAAGCACCACAGAAACAGGTGCAACTAATGTCAACCGTAAGCAAAGTATGAGCATGCTATTGTCTGAGCAACAAGTCGACAATATGGCTAAACAGTCTTACCAAGAAACACTGAATAAAGCGCAAAGCAAAGGTGTGCTTAATAGCGATAAGGCAATGACAGCCAGAGTACGCGGCATTGCTAGTCGTATCATTCCGCAAACCAGCGTATTTCGCGCGGATGCCAGCAAATGGCAATGGGAAGTGAATGTAGAAGCCAGCCCAGAGCTGAACGCCTATTGCATGGCGGGCGGCAAGATAATGTTTTATTCCGGCATTATCGAAAAACTAAAGCTGAACGATGATGAAATCGCCCAAATTATGGGCCATGAAATCAGCCATGCTTTAAGAGAGCACAGCCGTGAGCGCATGAGCAGCGCGTATAACAAGCAATTGGCCATGCAAGGCTTGTCGCTGCTGACTGGCGGAAAATACGATGGTTATATGGGCATGGCCGATGAGATGATGCAAGTAGGTTATTTTTTACCTAATAGCCGCGAGCATGAATCCGAAGCCGATACGATGGGTATAGAATTGGCGGCCAGAGCAGGGTATAAGCCGCAAGCTGCAGTTAGCCTATGGCAAAAAATGGCAGCAGCCAGCAAAGGGCAGCCCGCAGAATTCCTATCTACTCATCCTTCAAATCAAACGCGCATTCAAGATTTACAGGCCAAAATTCCAGCAGTACAAGGCTTATACGATACAGCAGCACGTAAGTATCCAACTAAAAAGGGTACTTAATGCTCTGGGTAAAAGCACTGCATATTATTTTTATTACCAGCTGGTTTGCGGGCCTGTTTTATCTGCCTAGATTATTTGTAAACCATGCTATGAGCACAGATCACGAAACGATAGCGCGCTTAAAATTGATGGAACATAAGCTGATCCGCTTTATGACGCCCTTAGGTATTTTGGCGCTGATATTTGGTATCTGGCTTTGGTCTTACTTTGATTTTTATATGGGCCCGGGTTGGCGCTGGATGCATGTAAAACTCACACTCGTCGCCGTTTTAATCGCCTATCACGGTTGGTGCTGGAAGATTTGCAAAGATTTTGCTGCTAATCGCAATGCGCGCAGCCATCGCTGGTTTCGTTTTTTTAACGAGATCCCAGTCTTAGTTTTAGCTGCCTGCGTTATTTTGGTGGTGGTAAAGCCTTTCTAAAACGCCTCAGGAGCAAAAAATAATGGCGACAGAAATTGAACGTAAATTCTTATTAAGTAACGATGATTGGCGTAAAGAAGTACAACAGTCTAGCCGAATTGCCCAGGGCTATTTATCGAGTGATCCTGAGCGGGTAGTGCGTGTTCGTTTACGTGGGACGCAAGGATTTATCACCATTAAAGGCAAAACAGCAGGGATTGAGCGCTTAGAATTTGAGTATGAAATCCCGCTTACCGATGCAGAAGCACTATTAAAACTGTGCCCCAATATCTTAGATAAAACACGTTATTTAATCGATTTTGCTGGATATACTTGGGAGATCGACGAATTTCATGGCAATAATTCACCATTAATCATTGCCGAGCTGGAGTTGTCTAGCAGCGATGCTCCCTACACCAAGCCAGCTTGGTTAGGCGCGGAAGTATCCAATGATCCGCGATACTTTAATAGCTATCTTTCTGAACATAGTTATTCAACTTGGTAATTAATTAAAACTTATAAAATAAGCGCCCTATAAAAAAGGCGCTTATTTTTTTGCCTGATGTTTACTAAAAAGTAGCAATGTAGTCGACAAATACAAACTACGTTGCGCTACAACACGAGCAACAAGTGAGCAATGACGGTTTCTGTGAAAGATCGATGGCGCTATGATATTGCTTTCTATAGTGGATTTCGTCATGAATCAAAACCAACAATTGTTTGCTGCCGCACAAAAGCATATTCCTGGCGGCGTAAATTCGCCAGTACGCGCTTTTGGTTCTGTTGGTGGCACGCCACGCTTTTTTAAAAAGGGCCTTGGTGCCTATGCTTGGGATGTAGATGATCAGCGTTATATTGATTATGTAGGCTCTTGGGGCCCACTTATTCTTGGCCACACTCATCCAGATGTACTTGAAGCAGTGATTGCAGCAGCTAAAAATGGCATGAGTTTTGGCGCGCCAACGGCAGCAGAAGTGGAATTAGCCGATTTAATCTGCGAAATGCTACCGTCTATCGAACAAGTTCGCCTTGTTTCAAGTGGCACCGAAGCCACAATGAGTGCTATTCGCCTTGCCCGTGGTTTTACAGGCCGCGATAAATTAGTGAAATTTGAAGGTTGTTACCATGGGCATGCAGATAGCTTATTAGTAAAAGCGGGTTCTGGTCTGTTAACTTTCGGCAATCCTTCATCAGCTGGTGTTCCAGCTTCAGTTGCAGCCGATACTTTAGTTTTACCTTATAACGATGTCGCTGCTCTGGAAGCATTGTTTGCTGAAATAGGGGAACAAATCGCAGCCATTATTGTAGAGCCCATCGCTGGCAATATGAATATGGTGCAAGCCAGCCCTGAATTTGTTCAAGCGATGCGTAAATTAACTGAAAATCACGGCGCTATTTTAATTTATGACGAAGTCATGACCGGTTTTCGGGTTGATTTGCAATGTACTCAGGGTTTGCATGGTGTGAAACCTGATTTAACTTGCCTTGGTAAAGTAGTAGGTGGGGGTATGCCACTCGCTGCTTTTGGTGGTCGTAGCGACATTATGGCTAAATTAGCGCCGCTGGGACCTGTTTATCAGGCGGGTACATTATCTGGTAATCCTGTCGCAGTTGCTGCAGGTTTGGCTACATTAAAGATTATTCGTGAAGACGGTTTTTTTAATCAATTAGCTATTCAAACTAAAAAATTATGTGATGGTTTAATTCAAGTTGCTAAAGAAACAAATACTATTTTTTCTGCGCAAAGCGTAGGTGGTATGTTTGGTTTTTATTTTAGTAAAAATATTCCGCAATCATTTGCGGATGTGATGAATTCTGATCGTACTCGTTTTAATGCTTTTTTTCATGGCATGTTAAATAAAGGAATTTATTTAGCGCCTTCTGCATTTGAAGCGGGTTTTGTTTCTGCAGCACATTCTGATCAAGATATTTTGGATACGCTTGAAGCCGCTAGATCGGTATTTTTAGAAATTAAGTAATATATATTTTGTAATAAAAAACGGCCTGATGGGCCGTTTTTTATTGTCTTTTAGGTGATTTTTAGTAATGTAGACAAGGGTTTTTGCAAGGTATATATAAATATAACACATTGATTTTAAACAATATTTATGATTTTTTAATTTCTTCTTCAATTAGTGATTCAATTTCTTTTATATCTGCAACACCTACGTATTTTTTTATAATTTCGCCCTTCTTATTAATTAAGAAGGTGCTAGGTGTTAAACCTACATCGCCGAATGATTTTGCAATTTTTCCATTGATGTCATGTTGAACAAAAAATGGAAGTTTTTTTTCTTTAACATAATTAGCAATATATTCAGGATTATCATAATCCATAGCAATGGCAATTGTTTTATAGTTATTATTTTTATATTTTTCTTGTAGTTTTATAAGTTCAGGCATTTCTTGAATACAGCCCGTGCAACTAGTCGCCCAGAAATTAACCAGAATGATTTGGTTCTTTAATGCAGACGGGTTTAGGTTTTTGCCTTCAATGCTGGTTAATTTTATATCTGGTGCTTGTTTATTTGGAGTCTGAAAAAGTAAATATCCAGCAATGCCTATGACAGTAGCTATAGCAAGTAAGTGTCGAGCATATTGTTTCATATCTATGGTCCTTGGCATGCAAGAGGCGGATTTTAGAACATTTTTGGTGTGTTTTGGGTTGGAAAATTTATTTACACCTTTTTTTCTTTTAATACTTCATTTAAGAAGAAAGATATAAGAACAACTAATAAGGAGTGATGTTTTCTGTGGATAAGTCATTTTTACTTGTTTTTTCAACAACTTAAGTTATCCACAAGGTTGGGTGTTAAATCTGTTTGGCCTGTGGATAATTTGGAGATAGTTTTTTGGATTTTGCTGGCTTGAAGGTTTTCCACAGTGGCGCTTACTTTTATCCACAGGCCAAGTAGTTGATTTGATGGATCGTTTGATTTTTCACCGTATAATGGTTCGTTTTGACGGAGGGGTTCGATGGCGATCCAGTGGTTTCCAGGGCATATGAACACTGCCCGCAAGCAGGTTGCAGAGACCATGGCCAAGGTAGACTTGGTGATTGAGGTGGTTGATGCGCGCTTGCCACTGTCTAGTAGCAATCCCATGATTGAGCCGATGCGCCGCTTAAGGCAGCGTCCTGCTCTCAAGGTTTTGAATAAAGCAGATTTGGCAGATCCAAGACTCAATAAAATCTGGCTTGAATGGTTTAAATCTCAGCCAGGTACAGAAGCGGTATTGCTGGGCGAAGATAATAAAATTCAGGGTGCAAAGCTGATTCCTCAGCTGTGTCAGGCTTTAGCTCCGCACCGAGATGGTGAGGAAAAACCGCTTAGAGCAATGATTGTTGGCATTCCTAACGTGGGTAAATCAACGCTGATCAATCATTTAGCTAAGCGTAAAATTGCGAAAGTGGCGGATACGCCGGGTGTGACCAAGATGCAGCAACGCGTTGAAACGCTGGCGGGTATGATTTTGTACGACACGCCAGGTTTGATGTGGCCCAAAGTGCAGAATGAGGATTCGGGTTATCGTTTAGCAATGGCCGGATCGATTGGCCGCAATGCTTATGATGAAGTGGATGTTGCTTTGTACGCGATTGAAACGTTGATTGAGCGTTACCCGCAATTATTGCTTGATCGTTATAAATTGAAAGATTTATTGGGTGATGCTGAGCCGCTTTTTGAGCTGATTGGTAAGAAGCGTGGTGCCATGCTGTCGGGTGGGCGGATTGATACGCAAAAGACGGCAGATATGATTCTGACTGAGTTTCGCGGAGGTATATTAGGGCGAATTACTTTGGAGACACCAGACGATTTCTTAGAAATGCCTGTGTACGATCCTGATGATGAAGCTGAGTTGCCAGATCCGGATTTGTGAACGAAACTGGGTACTGCATATCGTTTACTGAATGAAAAGAGTCATTATCTGCGCGGCGTATTCTGGAAAATTGTCTTAGAATCCGTCTGCTCTGCTGCCTATGGAAGTCATTGATGGAAGCTGAACTTTTAAATCTTGAAGATAAAGTAAGCCAACTGGTTCTGCTTTGCCGTGAGCTACGTGATGAGAATCGTGGCTTAAGGCAGAAGTTATTGCAGACACAGCAGCACAATCAAGGCTTGTTGGCGAAGATAGATGGCAGCAAAGAAAGAGTTGCTGCTATTTTGGCTAAGCTGCCGGAGGATACAGAATGAGTGACGGGATTAAGCAACTCGATGTTTCTATCATGGGCCGTGAATTTCGTGTGGCTTGTCCTGAAAATGAAGAAGCGACGCTGATTCAGGCTGTAGAGCTCTTAGATCAGCGTATGCATGAGATTCGCGCATCTGGCAAGGTGATAGGGCTGGAGAAAATAGCGATTATGGCTGCGCTTAATATTACTCATGAATATTTGCATACGCGGGTTGATGGGGGTTTTGACATTGCGACAATTCAGCGTAGAATTGCCAGCATGAATTCAACGATAGATGCAGTGATGGGTGAACAGACTGAATTGTTTTCCTAGCTTGCGGCTATTGTAAACCAATGCTTTCCTGCGGTGTTTGTTACGACTTGTCTCTCTGAACCAATAATTACTTTGGTTGCCTGCCATGAGTATGCTTGTTGTGCGCATCCCCCGTTGGATGCACCTGATGGCATCCGGT
The DNA here is from genome assembly GCF_042664895.1 of Iodobacter arcticus. Classification (NCBI taxonomy): domain Bacteria; kingdom Pseudomonadati; phylum Pseudomonadota; class Betaproteobacteria; order Neisseriales; family Chitinibacteraceae; genus Iodobacter; species Iodobacter arcticus. Next base: position 63,809 of record NZ_JBHTBQ010000006.1, on the reverse strand, counting down.
CGGTGACCGCTTGAACCTTCGGTTCAAGATTGCTCGTCGGACGGCACTCGCGGGAAGCTCTTCATTGTTTCACTCCACGTGAATATCACTTGTTTATCTGGCAAATCCGAAGTGCGGCGTTCGATACGCCGCGCTCGCGCCCTGATCCCTCCTCTAGAAAGACACTCAGCAGAATTAGCTATTGTTGCGAAGGCAAAGCAGCTTGGCTTATTACGCCGCGGATTAAAAATCGCTGCGTATATTCCTGCAGGCAGTGAGTTTTCCCCTTGGATATTAATGCTGCGTGCTCTGGCGGGCGGCATAGATGTGTATGTGCCTAAAGTGCCAAAGCGGGGAAGAAAACTGCAATTTGTGCGTTTAGATGCGCAGAGCCGGTGGCAACTAGGGGCACACCGTATCCTTGAGCCACTGAATGGTGAAATATGTTCACCACGTGATTTAGATATCGTGTTTATGCCTTTAGTTGCTTTTGATTCCAATCTTGCCCGATTAGGGCAGGGTGGCGGTTATTACGATTGCACGTTTGAATTTAGACGCTGGCGGCGGGAGTGGAAAAAACCGCGGTTAGTAGGCTTAGCATTTGATGAGCAGCATGTAGAACAATTAGCTACAGATCGTTGGGATTTACGGTTGGATTACATCCTGACCGGTCAGCAAATTTGGCGTTGCCCACAAGCTGAAAAACAGTTTTAGTCTTGCTTATTTTGCAAGCAAATTGAAAGTAATAATTATTTATCAGCTTTTGCACAGTACAAAATGCGTATTTAGTGAGAAAACGCAAATTGTTGCCGTGACAAAAGCAATAATTACACAGTTATTTTTTTTGCCATAGCACTAAACTACGTCGCGATTGGCGTTAAAGCCAACAATAGAGTCTCTACAAGCACTGCCCCCAATAATGAGGTTGCCATGAATAACTCGACTCAAGCCTCTCGGCTAGATCTTTTTGCACCGCTGTCAGGTGTTGTTGTCGCCATAGAATCGGTTCCTGATCCGGTGTTTGCGCAAAAAATGGTGGGTGATGGGGTATCGGTTGATCCAATTTCCAATCTGCTGCTTGCGCCTGTTGCCGGTAAAGTAACTCAGCTGCATTCGTCACGGCATGCCATTACCATCACTACGCCAGCCGGGATCGAAGTGTTGATTCATATTGGCTTAGATACCGTGATGCTGCGTGGCGAAGGCTTTATTGCCAAGGTTGCAGAAGGCACTGAAGTGAAAGTGGGCCAGCCATTGATTGAGTTCGATGCCGATTTGGTTGCTCGCAAAGCACTTAGCTTGCTGACACAGATCGTGATTACTACGGGTGATAAGGTCGTTAAATATTCGCCAACGATTAAAAAAACAGTTGTTGCCGGTCAGGATATTGTTCTGTCCTTGGATTTAGCGGGCGCTACCGTAGTGGGTCAAGCTGTCGCAGCAGATGCAGCCATCCAGTCTGCTGCTGTGATTGTGCCTAATCCAACAGGCTTGCACGCGCGCCCGGCTGCGGTGCTGGCGAATACCGCCAAAACGTTTAAATCAGATTTAAAACTGGTGCGTGCTGGTGATGAAGCCAATGCCAAATCGGTCGTATCGATTATGGGTTTGGAAGTGCAGCATGGTGATTCGGTTTTTGTAAAAGCAACAGGCCCTGATGCGGCACAAGCGGCCAAGGCCCTTGCTGAGCTGATTGCCAGCGGCTCTGGAGAAGATTGTGGTGGTGTATTCGCGCCCGCTGCGATTAAGCATCTTGCCAAGCCACAAACTCGCCCGGCATTAAAATCGAATGACCCAAATGTACTGATGGGTGTATCGGCTTCACCTGGCCTTGCTGTTGGGCATATTTTTCAGGTTAAGCAAGAAGTGATCGACGTTGTTGAAGCGGGCGATGTGCCAGAGCTGGAAAAACGCCGCTTCGATAAAGCACTGAAAGAAGCGTATCAGCAGTTAGAAGCGCTGAAAGGTGAAATTGCTGATCCGGCTAAAGCAGAAATCTTCTCTGCTCACCAAGAGTTATTGTCAGATCCGGATTTGCTTGATTTGGCGACGGCAGCAATCAGCCAGGGTAAGAGCGCTGGTTTTGCTTGGCGTGCCGCATTTACCAGCCATGCCGATAAACTGGCTAAGCTAAAAAATGAAGTATTGGCAGGCCGTGCAAACGATATCCGCGACATTGGTCGTCGCGTATTGCGTCTGATTGCCGGCATTAAAGAAGCGGCACTTGAAGTGCCGAATGATGCCATTTTGATCGCCGAAGATTTAACACCGTCTGATACCGCCTCGCTGGATCGCAATAAAGTGCTGGGTTTTTGCACCATTGGTGGCGGCGCAACCAGCCACGTTGCTATTCTGGCCCGCTCTTTAAATATCCCGGCGATTTGCGGCATTGAAGAAGCCGCATTGCAATTGGCTAACGGCACGCCCGTGATTTTAGAAGGCAGTAAGGGCTGTTTACGCTTAAATCCTTCTAGCGAGGAAATCAGCAGCATTCGCGAGCGCCAAGTGAAGCTGGCTAAGCGTCAGGCTGAAGAGTTAGCTACCGCTTTTGAACCTGCGACAACTACCGATGGTATTTGTGTTGAAGTGGTAGCCAATATTGGCGGCTTGGAAGAAGCACAGCAATCGGTGAAGCTCGGTGGCGAAGGCGTTGGTTTGCTGCGTAGCGAGTTTTTGTATCTTGAGCGTACCGAAGCGCCGACAGAAGCTGAGCAAGACAAGATTTACAGCGATATTGCTAAATTGCTGGGCAAGGATCGCACCTTTGTTGTCCGCACCTTGGATGTGGGCGGCGATAAGCCGCTGCCTTACTTGCCAATGCCGGTTGAAGAAAACCCATTCCTGGGTGTGCGCGGTGTGCGTTTATGCCTAGCCGAGCCAGAATTACTACATACCCAGATTCGTGCCATCTTGCGTTCTGCCGAGCATGCAAAACTGGCCATCATGTTCCCGATGATTACGTCTCTAGAAGAAGTTCGTGAAGTAAAGCGTATCGTTGCGCTAGAAAAAGCAGCTTTGGGTATTACTGCGCCAGTACAAGTCGGAATTATGGTTGAAGTGCCTGCAACGGCAGTGATGGCAGAGCTTTTTGCCCGCGAAGTCGATTTCTTCTCGATTGGCACGAACGATTTAACTCAATACACGCTGGCGATGGATCGTGGCCACCCTAAATTGGCTAAAGAAGCCGATGCTATGCATCCAGGTGTGCTGCGCCTGATTGCTAACACGGTGAAAGGCGCGCACACCCACGGTAAATGGGTGGGCGTGTGTGGTGGCATTGCTTCGGATCCTGCTGCTGTGCCATTGCTTATTGGTATGGGCGTGGATGAATTGTCGGTCAGTGTGCCTGCGATACCTGCTGTAAAAGCACTGGTGCGCAAGCTCTCTAAGGCTGATTGCCAGAAATTGGCGGCTGAAGTGTTGCAAATGGGTACCGTGGCCGAAGTTCGTGCGCGTTTAGCCCAGCAATTAGCAGATTAAATCATGATCACAACAGTTCGAAACCGGACTGTTGCGTCAAGCGTATACGTCAATATTTAGTGTTTCAATTCATGCGGTGTTCAATGGATTGTGGCATTAGGGGTGATACGTGAAAATTAACTGTGGAAAAAGTAAACACAATGAGTGATAGCTTTCCTGTTCTGTTGGTGGCAGCCCTAGGTGGATGGAGCAATATTCGCTCCCTAGAACTAGTGGCTTTGACTCGTTTGCGGGTTGATATAAATGATGTGAGCCGCTTTGATGCAGAGCGCTTGCAACAAGCTGGAGTATTGGCGGTGATGCCTTTTGCAAATCATGTCTACCATCTTGTTATCGGTTCTGAAGCCCCCCGTTATATGGAAATTCTGTCTTAATCTTGATTTATAGCTTGGTGCTTTTTTACGCCTAAGCAGGGTCGAACGGAGAAATTATGTTTAAGAACGCATTTGCATTCTTACAAAAAATCGGCAAATCGCTGATGTTACCGGTGTCAGTATTACCGGTTGCGGGCCTATTGCTTGGATTTGGTGCATCCAATTTTTCCTTCTTGCCGGAGGTGGTTTCACATCTGATGGCAGCGGGCGGTGGTGCGATTTTTGGTAACTTAGCGCTGATTTTTGCAATTGGTGTAGCACTGGGCTTAACCGAAAACGATGGTGTGGCTGCCATTGCTGCAGTGGTTGGCTACGTTGTGCTTTTGGCAACCATGGGTGTGATGGCTCCGGTGCTGGGCACTGAGCCTGCCATGGTCATGGGTATGAAGGCGATGGAAACCGGCGTATTTGGCGGGATTATCGCCGGTGCTCTGGCGGCTGGCTTATTCAATAAATACTATCGCATCGAGCTGCCACCTTACCTAGGTTTTTTTGCTGGTAAGCGTTTTGTGCCGATTGCAACGGGTATTGCAGCCATTTTTGTTGGCGTGATCTTGTCGCTGATCTGGCCACCGATTCAAGGCGTGATCAAAAGCTTCTCGCATTGGGCCGCCTATGCTGACCCACGCGTTGCCGCCACACTCTATGGTTTTGTAGAGCGGATGCTGGTGCCGTTTGGTCTGCACCATATCTGGAATGTGCCGTTCTTCTTCGAAATTGGTAATTACGTGGTAGATGGCAAGCCTGCTGTGCATGGTGATATTGCTCGCTTCTTTGCGGGGGACCCTACTGCCGGTATCTTGTCTGGCGCGTTCTTGTTCAAAATGTTTGGTCTGCCTGCTGCTGCCATTGCTATTTGGCATACTGCTAAGCCAGAAAATCGCGTCAAGATCGGCGGGATTATGATTTCAGCTGCGCTGACTTCATTTATGACCGGTATTACCGAGCCAATTGAATTTGCTTTCTTGTTTGTGGCTCCACAGCTGTATGTTATTCATGCCTTCTTGGCGGCATCTACCCAGTTTGTTGCTAACTCGCTCAATATCCATATGGGCTTTAGCTTCTCGCAAGGTGGTATTGATTTCCTGATGTTTAACGCCTTGGGTAAATACGCGCAAAACTGGTGGTTAATTCTGCCTTTGGGCGCGGTTTATGCAGCGATTTACTACTCAGTATTCCGCTTTGTGATTACCAAGCTCAATCTGAAAACACCGGGTCGTGAAGACGAAACGGCTGAAGAGCATGTGGTAGATAGCAGCGAGCACGGCCGTGCGCGTGAATTAGTGCTGGCTTTTGGTGGTCGTAGCAATATCAGCGGTTTGGATGCATGTATTACCCGTTTGCGTATTTCGGTTAAAGATATCTCGAAAGTGAATCAGCCTAAGCTTAAAGCGATGGGCGCTGCCGGTGTGATGGTAGTGGGTAACGGCATTCAGGCGATTTTTGGTACGCAATCGGATAATCTGAAATCCGATATGGTGAATTACCTGAAAGTTGCTGGCCCGGAAGCGGATGTAGTCACAGCCCCTGTGCAGCAAGCGATAAGTGCGGATGTGCAAGCCCCAGCGGCGGCCGCGGGAGGGGATTTGCACGGCAAAGCCATGCAAATTCAAGCTGCTTTGGGTGGCCTTTCCAATATTCGCAAGCTGGAAGCCATTGCGGGCACTCGTTTACGTGTAGAGCTTGCAGATGCTGCGCGCCTCGATGAAGCCGCTTTAAAAGCAGCAGGCGTGGAAGGCGTGATGCCTCAGGGCGGTCAAGTGTTCCACTTGATTGTTGGCCAACAGGCGCTTGATGTTGCCAGTGCTTTAAACAAATAAACGCTTCACACTCTATAAAAACCCGTCAGCAATGGCGGGTTTTTTTTCGCACTGCCTAAGGAGTAATGGTAAGCTTTATGTCAAATATTACGGCTACTATAGCAAGCTAGAAAATGAGCGCATTCGATGATGATGGTTTTGTATTCGTTTCGGGTCTGCTGAGCTTCCCTATGGTCTACATTGGCGTGAAACAATTTAATGCGGGTATTTGTTTGGCTTTTTAAAGTGTTTAAACGTGTTATTTTTTGCTACTTAAGCTGTAAATCGCGGGACTTTTTAAAAGGAAATAAACCATGAATAAAGTATTACGTAGAAGTAACAATGATCAGTGGATTGCCGGGGTGATGGGCGGTTTGGCTGATTATATGGGGATAGGCTCAGGCAAGCTGCGTTTGATCTTTGTGATTGTGTCTTGCTTATCGGCGGCGTTTCCCGGTCTTTTTGTTTATTTGATTCTGTGGTTTTTGATGCCTAAGCAAGGCGCTTGATTTTTAATCTGGATTAAAAATGTCTGTAGCCAGTGCCCTGCGCCTGATTGTTTTAGCTGCCCTCTGGGGGGCTTCATTTTTGTTTTTACGCCTTTCTGTTGCCAGTATGGAGCCAGCATGGTTAATTACATTCAGGGTGGGCGTGGCTGCCGTATTTTTATCGGCTGTAGCCTTGTTTACACGGCGTAAATTTGATTGGAAAGCACATAAAGCTGAGCTTTTGGTGCTGGGAGTGCTCAATGGTGCCATTCCTTTTGTTTTTTATGCCTTAGCTGCAAAAGCACTCACCGCATCGCTGATGTCGATTATGAATGCCACTGCGCCGATATGGGGAATGCTGCTGACGATGATATTTATGCGGCAGAAGCCTAGTTTTAAGGGGCTGGCGGGTTTGTTGCTGGGCATTGCTGGTGTTGCCCTCTTAGTGGGGCTGGATAAGGTGAGTACTAAGCCGGGGGCGGGTATGGCGATTCTGGCATCGCTGGCGGCAACGTTTTGCTATGGCCTTGCTAGTGTGTATACGCGTATGAAGGTGAGGGGCATTGCATCATTTGATATGGCACACGGCAGCATGTGGGCTGCAACGCTGGTTTTACTGCCGTTTTTATTATGGATACCGGCTCCGCACACCATGGCCATTAGCCCGGTTGTTGCTGTCGCTGTGTTGGGTTTGGGTGTGCTGTGTACAGGGTGGGCGTTTTTAATTTATTTTCGCCTGATTCAGGATATCGGCCCAGCCTCCACGTTGACGGTTACTTTTTTAATCCCCGTATTTGGTATTTTATGGGGCGTGTTGTTCTTGGGTGAAAGTGTCAGCAGCAATACCTTTGTCGGCGCGGCTTTGGTTTTATTGGGTACGGCGTTGGCAACGGGGTTTTCACCACGGGCTTTGTGGGCGAAAAAAGCGCAAGCGTGATGTGGTTTGAATTCATAAAAAAACCATCGCTTGAGGGCGATGGTTTTTTTATGTTTGAAGGGTTTTAAAAGCTTAAAACCCCATCGCTAAATTAAAGCCTTCGGCAATGGCGCGTTTGGCGTCTACTTCACCGGCAAGTAGCGCTCCGCCAATGCGGTGAACGGGTGCACCGGCAGCGTTGAGTTCATCCCAAAGCGTTGTGACGGATTCTTGCCCAGCGCAGAGCACGATTTGATCGACTTCAAGGCAGATCTCTTCATTATTCTGCTTGATATGCAGGCCCGCATCGTCGATTTTCAGGTATTCAACCGAGCCGAGCAGGTTGACCCCACGCAATTGCAAGGTGGCGCGGTGCACCCAACCGGTGGTTTTGCCGGGGCCGCTGCCAGGTTTGCCTTTGCTGCGTTTTAATAGCCAGATCTCACGACCGCTAGGCTGCATGGCGGGTTTGGCTAAGCTGCCTGCGCTGCTCATGCTGGCATCAATACCCCAGTCGCGGATAAAGTTGTCTGTGGGGCTGAGATCGCTATGGGTTTCGGACAGGAATACCGCCGTATCCACGCCAATGCCGCCAGCACCAATAATCGCAATTTTTTTGCCTGGTTTGACTTCGCCGCGCAGCAGGGCTGGGTAGGAAACCACGCTAGGGTGATTGACACCATCAATATCAGGCACGCGCGGTTTAACACCGCTGGCAATCACGATTTCATCAAATTCACCGGCTAGCTCGGAAGCACTCGCAAAGTGATTGAGCTTTATCTTTACGCCAAGGTAATCGAGCTGATTGCGGTAGTAGCGCAGCGTTTCGGTGAATTCTTCTTTGCCGGGGATACGCTGGGCAATACCAAATTGGCCACCAATGGCAGCGCTTGCTTCAAACAGCGTGACCTTGTGGCCTCGGCTGGCGGCCGCAGTAGCGCAAGATAATCCGGCTGGGCCAGCGCCAATCACGGCGATGCGTTTGGCTTGCTGTGTTTTGGCTGCAATCGGGAATTCAGTTTCGCGGCAGGCGCGAGGATTAACTAAGCAAGAGGCGGGTTTGCCTTCAAACACATGGTCGAGGCAAGCTTGGTTACAGGCGATACAGGTGTTGATCAGATTGGCGGCTTGGTTCGCGGCTTTATTGACAAAATCAGGGTCGGCCAATAGCGGGCGGGCTAAAGACACCATATCTGCATCGCCACTGGCTAAAATATGCTCGGCAATTTCCGGGGTATTGATACGGTTTACCGCGATCAGCGGAATGGACACATGGTCTTTTAATTTGCGCGTGACCCAGCTAAAGCCACCACGAGGTACGGCTGCGGCGATGGTTGGAATACGTGCTTCGTGCCAGCCGATGCCGGTGTTAATTAGGGTGACGCCAGCGGCTTCAAGTGCTTGGGCAAGGATAATCGCTTCGGGCAGCGTGCCACCGTCTTGAACTAAATCGAGTAAAGACAGGCGGAAAATCACAATAAAGTTGGGACCAACTGCAGCGCGGACGGCTTTGCTGATTTCAACTGCGATGCGCTGGCGGCGGGTGGCGTCCCCACCCCATTCGTCATCACGCTGATTGACATGGCTGCAAAGGAATTGGTTAATCAGATAGCCTTCCGAGCCCATGATTTCCACGCCATCGTAACCCGCGGTCTGTGCCAATTTAGCGGTATTGGCAAAATCAGCGATGGTGCTGGCGATTTCTTCCACGCTTAAAGCATGCGGCGTAAACGGCGTAATTGGCGAAGCAATGGCCGACGGGGCCACACTAGCAGTGTGATAGGCGTAGCGGCCCGCGTGCAAAATTTGCAAACAAATTTTGCCGCCCGCATCGTGCACGGCTTGGGTAATGGGCAGATGGCGGGGGATATCGCTTTCATCGGCCAGCATGGCGGCGTCTTCATAAATACGACCTGCTGCATTGGGTGCGATGCCGCCAGTAACGATCAAGCCCACTCCGCCTTTTGCACGTTCGGCATAAAAGGCGGCCATGCGTTCCGGGCCATCGGGGGCTTCTTCAAGCCCAGTGTGCATAGATCCCATCAGAACGCGATTTTTAAGGGTGGTAAAGCCCAGATCAAGGGGGCTTAATAGCTGCGTATAGGTCGACATCGGTGCGTTTCCCAGCAATTGTATTAATTAGAGATCAAGCTGATTTTTCTTTTTTGGTGCTAAATAGCTGCGTTTAGATTGAAATTGCGGCGTTTCCAAACGATTGTTTTAATTAACCTTAGCTTGATTTCTCTAGCTTGTCCTATTGGGGTTTACCAGCAGAGCGCAGGATATGGCGTGTTTGCTTACCGTTTTGGTAAAAATAGCCTGTGTATTTTTGAATAATCGTCTCAGCTATGGTCTTGAAATGTTGATTTTAAGGTAAGGTAATGCCTCCATTTTACCGCCTGATACTATGACTACTACTCACTGGAAATCGCTCTTGTTTTCCCGGCGCATGCTGATCTGTGTGTTTACCGGATTTGCCTCGGGTCTGCCGCTGTATATCCTGCTTAACTTAGTCCCTGCGTGGTTAAAAAGCGAAGGTGTTAATTTAAAAGCAATTGGTTTTTTTGCACTAATTCAATTCCCTTTTACCTGGAAATTTATCTGGGCTCCCTTATTAGATCGCTATGCTTTGCCGGGCTTAGGCAGGCGGCGCGGCTGGATGCTACTCACACAAGTCGCCTTGCTGTTTTTAATCGGCTCATTAGGATTATTTAATCCCAAGTTAGATATATGGTCGATTGCCTATCTTGCCACCGCCTTGGCTTTCTTTAGCGCCAGCCAAGATATTGTGCTGGATGCTTATCGCCGCGAAATTCTTAGCGATGAAGAATTGGGCTTGGGTACGTCAGTGCACGTGAATGCTTATCGCATTGCCAGCCTGATTCCCGGTGCGTTTTCTTTGATCTTGGCCGATCATCTGCCGTGGGCGCAGGTGTTTATGATTACCGGCTTGTTTATGCTGCCCGGTATTGTGATGACGCTATTGGTGAGCGAGCCGCAATTAGTTCGCCCGCCTAAAACATTGCGTGAAGCGGTGATTGAGCCTTTTCATGAATTTATGACCCGCCACGGCTGGCGTAATGCCCTGTGGATTTTGGCCTTTATCTTTCTATATAAATTAGGCGACAGCATGGCTACGGCCTTGGCTACGCCGTTTTATTTAGAGCTGGGCTTTAGTAAAACAGAAATCGGCGTGATTGCTAAAAATGCGGGGCTATGGCCTGCGGTATTTGGCGGCATTGTGGGCGGCGTGTGGATGTTAAAGCTGGGCATCAATCGTGCGCTGTGGTTGTTTGGTGTGGTACAGGTTGTTTCGATTTTAGGTTTTGCATGGCTGGCGACAATGGGTGCAGATAAAGTTGCTTTGGCGACCGTTATTGCATTTGAAGCCTTGGGCGTTGGGCTGGGAACCGCCGCATTTACGGCTTACATCGCCAGAACGACTGATGCGCGCTATACCGCAACTCAGTTCGCCTTGTTTACCAGTCTGGCAGCAGTGCCCCGCACCTTTATTAATGCCAGCACGGGATGGTTGGTAGAGCAAATGGGCTGGATTAACTTCTTCTTCCTCTGCACCGCGCTGGCGATCCCGGGCATGCTGCTGCTATTTAAAGTAGCACCGTGGAACAGCGAAGCAAAGAGAGAAAAAAGTCTGTAGATACAGATGTTAAAGGAGAACACGGAGTACACAGAGAAAAAGCATAAGCGTTTCTAGCTCTGTGTTCTGCTTTTAAACTCTGTGTTCTCTGTGTCTACAGATCTTAGGTTTTTATGTGGGTGGCCGAATTCTTAAGGCTGGTAGTCGTAATCCACAATCAGCGGCGCGTGGTCGGAGAATTTTTCGTCTTTATAAACGGAAGCACTCTGCGCCGTTGCAGCTATGCCAGGTGTGGTGATGTGGTAATCGATGCGCCAGCCTACGTCTTTGGCATAAGCTTGGCCACGGTTGCTCCACCATGTGTAACCTGGGATTTCCGGGTAAAGTTTGCGCCAGACATCCACAAAGCTCAGCTCGCTAAATAATTTACCCAGCCAGCTGCGTTCTTCCGGCAAGAAGCCTGAGTTCTTCAGATTGCCTTTCCAGTTTTTTAGATCAATTTCGTTGTGAGCGATATTCCAGTCGCCAAGCAGAACCACTTCGCGGCCGCTGGCGGCGAGTTGCTCTAGGTGTGGGCGAAAGCGTTCTAAAAAGGAAAACTTCACTTGCTGGCGCTCTTCCGATGAAGAGCCCGATGGCAAATAAAGTGAAATGACCGAAAGATTGCCAAAATCGGCTTGCAAATAACGGCCTTCAAAATCGATATCTGCAATACCAAGACCGGTAATCACCCGATCTGGCTCGCGCAAGCAATAGAGGCCTACACCGCTATAGCCTTTTTTTTCCGCGTAATGAAAAAAGCCTTTTAGCCCCGCAGGCTCTTTCATTTGCTGGGAAAGATCAGCTTCTTGTGCTTTAAGTTCTTGCAAGGCCACCACATCGGCGTCTTGTTTTGCCAGCCATTCAAAAAAGCCCTTATTTGCAGCTGAGCGAATGCCGTTTAAATTAGCACTGATAATGCGCATTCGGTGTCCTTTTGTAAGAAATGTTATGCTTCGCTTTATTGAGATCAATAAAACAGGAAAATGCAGCATGAGTGATTTTCGTCGCGACTTTATTTCTTTTGCTGTAGAGCAAAATGTGCTGTGTTTTGGTGATTTTATCACTAAGGCTGGCCGTCAATCGCCGTACTTTTTCAATGCGGGTTTATTTAGCGATGGCGCATCCGTAGGCGCTTTAGCGCAATTTTATGCACAGGCGGTACAAGCATCGGGCGTTGAGTTTGATGTGTTATTCGGGCCAGCCTATAAAGGAATTGTGCTGGCATCGGCGACGGCCGTGGCTTTGGCTGCGCAGGGGCGGAATGTGCCCTTTGTATTTAATCGCAAAGAAGCTAAAGATCATGGTGAAGGCGGTGTTTTAGTGGGCGCGCCGCTTAAAGGCCGGGTTATGATTATTGACGATGTGATTTCTGCGGGCACATCGGTGCGTGAGTCTGTAAATATGATTCGTGCTACGGGAGCAGAGCCAGCGGGTGTTTTGATTGCGCTTGATCGTATGGAGCGCGGCCAAGGTGCCTTGTCAGCAGTGCAAGAAGTAGAACAACAGTTTGGCATTCCGGTGATTCCTATTGCGTCACTGGATGATTTGTTGGGCTATTTAAGCGCCCAAAATGGTATGGATGAGAAGCTGGCTAAAGTCAGCGCTTACCGTAATCAGTACGGAATCTAAAAGGCTTACTTGATGCTGCGTGGTCTGTTTACTTTTTTACTATTGGCCTTGTTGACGGCCCCTGCATTTGCCAAGCTTTATCGCTGGGTGGATGAAACGGGTCGTGTGCAATACAGTGATAAGCCGCCAATGACGGCGCCAACAAGTGGTGTATCTGAACTTAATAAATCAGGAATGGTGAAGGCCACGCCAGTGCCGGTACTGAGCAAGGAAGAGAAAGAAAAAATTCAAAATGAGCAAGCGCTGCAAAAAGAGCAGCAGCGCAGAGATCGCGCTCTATTGCAGTCTTTTTCCCGTCCTGAAGAAATTGATCTTATCCGGGATAGACGGATAGGCATGATTCAATCGGCCACGATTGCTAATTCTATGCGTATGCAAGCAGCATCTCAGCGTAAAACGCGTTTAGAAACACAACTCGCTCGTATGAAAAAATCAAAAAGATCAATTCCGCCTGATTTAGAAGCAGAGTTAGCAGCGATCAATAAAGAGATTGTCGATATCGATACAGATAATAAAACAAAGAATGATGATATAGACAATGTAAAACGCAGAGCAGAAGAAGATAAAAAGCGTTTGTTAGAGCTGAAATCTGCTATTTCAAAATAAGATTTTATATAAAAATAATTTTTAAATAAATTAACGAATGGAATAACAATGATTGAGCAAGCGGCATCTGCAAAGATTGTTCTAGGTATTGATATTGGTGGCACAGGGATTAAAGGTGCGCCAGTCAATGTGGAAACAGGCGAATTGCTTTGTGAGCGGGTGCGCATCGATACACCACAACCCGCCACGCCAGAAGCAGTGGGGGCGGTGGTTAAGCAGTTGGTTGAGCAATTTAACTGGCAAGGACCGATTGGCTGTACCTTTCCCGCAATTGTGCATAATGGCGTTACCTTGTCTGCTGCCAATGTGGATGCTTCATGGTTGAATGCGCCAGCGCAAGATATTTTGGCGCAAGTAACAGGCTTACCTTTAAAGCTGATTAATGATGCGGATGCAGCGGGCTTAGCTGAGGGTGTATTTGGTGCGGCTAAAGGTAAAGCGGGCAAAGTGCTGATGATTACTTTGGGCACAGGGATTGGCAGTGCGCTAATTGTGGATGGTAAGCTGATTAGCAACACCGAGTTGGGTCATTTGATTTTTAAAAATGATGAAATTGCTGAGAAATATTGTTCTGGAAAAATAAAAGACGATTTAGATTTAAAGTGGAAAGAATACACCCAACGCTTAAATGAATACATTTTGCATTTGCAACTATTACTATCGCCAGATTTATTGATTATTGGTGGCGGAATTAGCAAGAAACACGATAAATTCATTCCAGAGTTAACGGGTTTGCGTTTCCCTGTTGTGCCTGCCGAGCTTAAAAATGATGCAGGGATTGTGGGAGCGGCATTAGAAGCGGCTCGCGAGTTTGGTGTGTTGTAGTGGTTGATTACTGGCGCGATGCCGAACGCTAAATACCTCGGCTTGCGAAAAAATGGCATGAATAAAGCTTTTAACTCGTTTCTATGATGGCGTTTCGGGCCTGCTGTGTTTGTAGATTTTAGGGTTGTCTATGTTCCACGTGAAACGCCCCGTAAAATCGGGGCGTTCGCATTTTATCGCGCCGTGATAGTCGTCAAGGCAGATACGGCGTAAAATCTTGCCCCTTTGCTTGCTGGATGCTCAACGCTATGCTTTATCCTACTCGATACGACGTGATTGTTGTCGGCGGCGGCCACGCCGGGACTGAGGCTGCGTTGGCGGCCGCCCGCATGGGAAACAAAACCCTGCTGCTGACGCACAATATTGAAACCCTTGGGCAGATGTCCTGCAACCCGTCGATAGGTGGGATTGGCAAGGGGCATTTGGTCAAAGAAGTGGATGCTTTAGGCGGCGCAATGGCGCTGGCGACCGATTTTGGCGGCATTCAGTTTAAAACGCTGAACTCCAGTAAAGGCCCTGCGGTTCGCGCCACGCGTGCGCAGGCCGACCGTATTCGCTATAAAGCAGCGGTTCGTCATATGTTGGAAAACCAGCCGAATCTGGATTTATTCCAGCAGGCTGTGGATGATCTGACTTTAGATGGCGATCGCGTCACGGGTGTCATTACCCAAATCGGCATTCGTTTTGAAGCGGGTGCGGTGGTGCTGACTGCCGGTACTTTCCTTTCTGGCAAAATTCACGTTGGCCTAGAAAACCACGTCGGTGGCCGTGCGGGTGACCCTGCTTCGGTAACACTCGCTGCACGTTTACGCGATTTAAATTTACCCGTTGGCCGTTTAAAAACGGGTACACCGCCACGCATTGATGGCCGATCGATTGATTTCTCGGTACTAGAAGCCCAATACGGCGATACGCCCGAGCCGGTGTTTTCGGTGCGCGGTAATGTGGGCATGCACCCAAAGCAATTGCCTTGCTGGATGGCGCACACCAATCTTAAAACGCACGAGATTATTCGCAGCGGTTTTGATCGCAGCCCAATGTTTACCGGCAAAATTGAAGGCGTTGGCCCACGCTATTGCCCAAGTATTGAAGACAAAATTAATCGCTTTGCCGACAAAGACAGCCACCAGATTTTCTTAGAGCCTGAAGGCTTAGATACCCACGAATATTATCCAAATGGTATTTCGACCAGCTTGCCATTTGATATTCAGCTGGCCGCCGTGCGCTCGATTGCCGGTATGGAAAACGCGCATATTCTGCGTCCGGGCTATGCCATCGAATACGATTACTACGATCCGCGTAATTTAAAAGCCAGCTTTGAAACTAAAAGCATTGCCGGTTTATTCTTTGCCGGGCAAATTAATGGCACAACAGGTTACGAAGAAGCCGCCGCGCAGGGTCTTTTGGCAGGCTTAAACGCAGGCCTATATGTGCGTGAAAAAGACGCTTGGACACCAAAACGTAATGAAGCTTATTTAGGCGTGTTGGCCGATGATCTGGTGACCAATGGCGTAACCGAGCCTTACCGCATGTTTACCAGCCGCGCCGAATACCGCCTGCAATTGCGCGAAGATAATGCCGATTTACGTCTGACTGAAATGGGCCGTGAGTTGGGCTTAATTGGTGATGCGCAGTGGGAAGCCTTCTGCAAAAAACGCGATGCAATTGATTTAGAATTGGAACGCTTGCGCACGACATGGGTAAATCCACGTATTCTTGCGGTAAGCGACGCTGAGCGTGTGCTGGGTAAAGCGATTGAGCGTGAATATACGCTGGCCGATTTACTGCGCCGCCCGCAAGTCTCTTACGATAGCCTGATGTCGATGGAAATCGCCAAACCGGCCGTGGAAGACCCACTGGTGGCAGAGCAGGTAGAGATTCAACTGAAATATCAGGGTTATATCGAGCGGCAACAATCTGAAGTGGCTAATCGCGATAATCTGGAAGAATTCCTGCTGCCAGCAGATCTGGATTTCACCGATGTATCGGGCTTATCTAAGGAAGTGCAGCAAAAGCTGATTAAACATAAGCCAGAAACCATGGGGCAAGTGTCTAGAATTTCCGGTATTACTCCAGCGGCCATCGCTTTAATGCTGGTTCATTTAAAGAAAAAGCAAATGCTTGATGCTAGAAAGGTTACTGAATGACTGTATCTACTCCTGATTCCCTCTTCGCCGAACTGGCCGCAGGCCTCGCTGAACTTAAATTAGACTTATCCACAGCGCAAGCAGTGAGCTTGCTGGCGTATACCGCGCTGATTGCTAAGTGGAATAAAACCTATAGCCTGACCGCCATTCGTGAACCAGAACGCATGGTTTCGCATCATCTTTTGGATTCACTTGCTCCCTTGCCTCATTTCAAAGGCCAAGCAAATGAAAAAATTCGCATTTTGGATGTGGGCTCGGGGTTTGGTACGCCAGGTATTCCATTGGCGATTGCACGGCCAGATTGGCAATTATTTTTGCTCGACTCAAATCACAAGAAAACCACGTTTTTGCGTCAGGTGATTGCGGAGCTAAAACTCACCAATGTGACTGTACTGACTGAACGCGTTGAGCTGTACAAGCCAGAAGCGCCGTTCCAGATTATTACTTCTCGTGCTTTTGCTGAGCTAGCCGAGTTTGTAAAACTGACCCAGCACTTGCTGGCACCAGAAGGGGAGTGGGCTGCTTTGAAAGGCGTTTATCCTTTTGAAGAAATCGCACACCTGCCAGCAACCGTAAAAGTAACCGCTGTGGATCATTTGAAAGTGCCTGGAATCGATGCAGAGCGCCATTTAGTGCATGTGGTTAAGGCTTAACAGGCCCGTGCATCTTTTACGTCGTTTCGTAGGGTGTACAACGATGTAGTCGTTGCGCTCCATATTTCGGTGTGCAGCATTTGCACACCCTACGTGAATAACTTATGTACTTCGTAAAGGTATAACAATGAAAATTCTGGCAATTGCCAATCAAAAAGGCGGCGTAGGCAAAACGACTACGGCTGTTAATTTGTCTGCAAGTCTGGCGCATCTTGGCAGAAAAGTGCTGCTGGTTGATCTGGACCCGCAGGGCAATGCCACGATGGGCGTGGGGATCGATAAGGCTAAGTTAGCTAGCTCGGTTTACAACCTTTTGCTGGGTGCAACGCCGATTCAAGAAATTATCCAGCGCTCAGAATCCGCAGGGATTGATGTCTTGCCGGCCAATCGCAATTTGGCGGGGGCCGAAGTTGAGCTGGTGAATCAAGAGCACAGAGAGTCGCGCCTTAAAAATGCTTTAGCTTTAGTTGCAGATCAATACGATTACATTATTTTAGATTGCCCGCCTGCGCTGACCTTGTTAACGCTCAATGGCTTGGTGGCGGCAGATGCAGTACTCATCCCGATGCAGTGTGAATATTACGCGCTGGAGGGTTTATCTGACTTGGTGAATACGCTTAAACGGGTAAAACAGTCGATGAATCGTCATATCGAGATCGAAGGACTGCTGCGCACCATGTTTGATCCACGTTCTACCCTTGCACAACAAGTGTCAGATCAATTAATTAAACATTACACCAGTAAACTGTACCACACTGTCATACCGCGTAATATTCGCTTGGCCGAAGCACCATCCTATGGCCGCCCAATCTTGTCCTACGACAAAAACTCCAAAGGCGCACTGGCGTATCTTCAACTTGCTGAAGAGTTGCTGGCCCGTCACAACCTGCTAGAAGAGACTCCCACAGCATGAAAATGAAAGGACTTGGACGCGGTTTAGACGCCTTGATGGGAGATAGTCAGGATTCTTTACAAAATTTGCCGATTCATTCTTTGCAGCCGGGTAAATATCAACCCCGCTTACAAATGGATGAAACGGCTTTAGAAGAGCTTACTGCATCGATTCAGGCTCAGGGCTTAATGCAGCCTGTGCTGGTTCGGCCGATTGGGTTGGATAAATACGAAATTATTGCGGGTGAGCGCCGCTGGCGTGCGTCGATTAAAGCGGGCTTGGTAGAAATCCCTGCCTTGGTGCGCGAAATTGCCGATGAAGCGGCTTTGGCCATGGCCTTGATCGAGAATATTCAGCGGGAAAATTTAAATCCGCTAGAAGAAGCGCTGGGTATATCGCGTTTAGTTGAAGAATTTGGCATGACGCATGAGGCAGCGGCATTGGCGGTGGGTAAATCTAGAGCCAGTGTTTCAAACTTATTAAGGCTATTAAGCTTGTCCGAGCCACTGCGGAAGATGCTAATGGCCGATCAGCTCAGTATGGGGCATGCTCGCGCCTTGCTGCCTTTGGATGATTTACTGCAATTAGACACTGCACGAATGGTGATTTTGAAAGGCTTATCGGTGAGAGAAACCGAAGCTTTGGTGAAAAAACAACAAGAAACCGCACCAGAGAAGCCAAAACCACAACCTGATCCACATTTTTCCCAATTAGCGGCTGAGCTATCCAATAGGGTAGGGGCTAAGGTGTCGATTAAGCCTGGAAAGCAGGGAAGTGGCCGAATTACGATTGAATACAACAGCTCAGAACAATTGGATGGCTTGCTTAGCAAGATGTAACACAGCCAAGGCTAGAATAAGCTCAGTTTGGCGACAGCTAATGCTTCAAATACTCGCGCTTTAATTGAATGACAAGTAAATTTTACTTAAAAGATCAATAGGTAAAATTGACGCAACACAAATCAGGTCAGTATAATCGCGGGGTTTTTCCCTAGTGGTGAAGCAATGGTCGGGAAAGCACAAGTTCGGGGCATCATCCGACTAAAGATTGGAATCGCCATCAGTACGGCTCTCCTCCTCTTCTTGATCTTGGGACAAAATCCGGCAATTTCAAGTTTACTGGGCGGATTTATTGCGGTGATGGGCAGTGTTTTATACGCAGCCATTGCATATCGCGTTGAATTCGCTCCGCCAGCGGTACTTCTCAAGCAGCACTTTGCTGCGGAGATGTGCAAGTTGGTTTGTACACTCGTCGCTTTTGCGGCGTTGTTCATTTTGTACCGAAAGGCAGATTGGCCATGGACGTTTGTGGGTTATCTCGCCACCACCAGTGCCTTTTGGTTTGGGCTTTTGATAAAATTTGACGGCAAAAAATAAAATGACTGAACACCACGCACCAGCAAACGCCACCGAGTATATCCAACACCATTTGTCTTTTAATCAGGCAGCCAATGGTTTTCACTTGGATACCTTCTGGGTTTCTCTAGTTTTGGGTTTCCTTTTTGTTGGCATCTTTGCATTTGCCGCACGTAAGGCCACCTCAGGCGTGCCAGGTCCTTTGCAAAACTTTGTAGAAATGATCGTTGAGATGGTGGATACCCAGATCAAAGATGCATTTCACGGCAAATCAAAAGTGATCGGCCCATTTAGCCTGACCATTTTCTGCTGGGTGTTCTTAATGAATGCCATGGATTTCTTGCCAGTCGATCTTTTGCCTTGGATTGGTCAGCATGTGTTTGGTATTAACTATTTGCGTGTTGTGCCTACCGCCGACGTAAACCAGACTTTTGCGATGTCATTATCTGTATTGCTGATGATTATTGGTTTTTCGATAAAAGCTAAAGGTTTAGTGGGTTGGTTTAAAGAGTTACTGACCGCTCCATTTCATGCAGAAGGCTTTTTGATGAAGCTTATTTTGGCTCCAGTCAATTTGGCTTTCCAATTGGTAGAGCTTGTTGCAAAGCCAATTTCACTTGCTCTTCGACTTTTCGGCAATATGTATGCTGGTGAGCTGATCTTTATTCTGATCGCGCTGCTGCCATTCTGGGCGCAGTGGATGTTGGGTGCACCGTGGGCGATTTTCCACATCCTGGTTGTGACCCTGCAAGCCTTCGTATTTATGATGTTGACGATTGTTTATCTCAGCCTTGCGGTTGAAGATCACTAAAACTACCTTCGGCCAGCTTCGGCTGGCCGGTGTAAGTGTTTTGCTTTCCCCTTGTTTTACCCAACCTTCCTCTTGGAGATATTAGAAATGGTTGCACCAGAAGTAATTGCTAGCGTTCAAGGCATGACTGTAATCGCCGCCGCGATCATCATCGGTTTAGCTGCTATCGGCACTGCACTTGGTTTTGCTCTGCTTGGTGGTAAGTTCTTAGAGTCTGCTGCTCGTCAGCCAGAAATGATCCCAGTTCTGCAAACTAAGCTGTTCATTATCGCTGGTCTGTTAGATGCTATCTCGATGATCGGCGTTGGTGTTGCTATGCTTTACACCTTCAACAACCCGTTCCTGACTCCTCTGCTGAATGCCGTTGCTCAGTAATCTAGCCCGTCTTTTAGGAGGACATCAGCGTGGATATTAATCTGTCGCTTTTTGGCCAAATGATCACTTTTGCGATCTTGGTCATCTTCACGATGAAATTCGTGTGGCCTCCGCTGACCCAGATTATGGACGAGCGTGCTAAGCGCATCGCCGACGGTTTAGCCTCTGCTGATCGTGCCAAGCAAGATCTTGATTTGGCCGAGAAAGCAGCGGCTGACAAGCTTCGCGAAGCAAAGCAGCACGCGGCCGAGATCATTGCGCAAGCTGAAAAGCGTAGCGCGCAATTGGTTGAAGAAGCCAAGGGCCATGCAAAGGCAGAGGGCGAACGCCTTGTTGCCGGCGCTCAAGCGGAAATTGACCAGCAAATTCAACAGGTAAAAGAAGCCTTGCGTCAACAGGTTGCAGGTTTGGTGCTACAAGGTACTGAACAAATTCTGCGCCGCGAAGTTGACGCAAATGCCCATGCCGAGTTGTTAGCATCCATCAAAGCGGAACTGTAAGAGCGTCATGGCAGAACTCATTACCGTCGCAAGACCCTACGCCGTAGCTATCTTTCGTCTAGCCAAAGAAACCAGCACACTCCCACTATGGTCGGATGTGCTGGCTCAACTCGCCCTGATTGCAGGCAACGAGTTGGCGCTAGAAGTAGTAGCTAATCCAAAGTTTTCCGTGGCTCAGGTTAAGGAGCTGTTGCTTGGATTATTGGGTGGTCAGCAAAGCGCTGAAGTACAAAACTTCATCGATGCTTTACTTGAAAATAGTCGCTTCACTGCCTTACCGGCAATGGCTGAGCTATTTGAAGAGTACAAAGCAGCGGACGCTGGTGAAGTTGAAGCCAGCATCGAATCCGCTTTTGCTTTGACCGATACCCAGGTTGCTGAATTATCAGCAGCTTTATCCCAACAGCTGCACCGCAAGGTCACGGCCCAAGTCAGCGTTAACCCGGAACTCATCGGGGGCGTGAAGGTGACGGTAGGTGATCTGGTCGTAGACGCATCTGTCCGCGGCAAGCTAACCGCTCTCGCCTCGAGCCTGAAGAGTTAGGAGAAATCATGCAACTTAATCCGTCCGAAATCAGTGAACTGATTAAAGCTCGGATCCAGAATTTATCGACTGCAGCAGAAACGCGTACCACAGGTACAGTTGTTTCCGTAACAGACGGTATCGTTCGTGTGCACGGCCTGTCAGAGGCTATGCAGGGCGAAATGCTGGAATTCCCGGGTAATACCTTCGGTCTTGCGCTCAACTTAGAGCGTGATTCTGTTGGTGCCGTTGTGCTTGGTGATTACAAGCACATTCAAGAAGGCGACGAAGTCAAATGTACCGGCCGTATTCTGGAAGTTCCAGTAGGTCGTGAATTGATTGGTCGTGTTGTTAACTCTCTTGGCCAGCCTATCGACGGTAAAGGCCCATTGGGTACAACAGAATCTGCACCAATCGAAAGAATTGCGCCAGGCGTTATTTCCCGCCAATCTGTGTCGCAACCACTGCAAACCGGTATCAAGTCTATTGATACGATGGTGCCAGTTGGTCGTGGTCAGCGCGAGCTGATCATTGGTGACCGTCAGACCGGTAAAACTGCCGTTGCTCTAGACGCGATCATCAACCAGAAAGGCAATGGCGTGACATGTATTTATGTTGCGATTGGCCAAAAAGCTTCTTCGATCGCTAACGTAGTGCGCAAATTAGAAGAGCACGGCGCGATGGGTCACACCATTGTGGTTGCTGCTGCTGCTTCTGAAGCTGCTGCTCTGCAATACATCGCTGCATACTCCGGTTGCACGATGGGCGAATACTTCCGCGACCGCGGCGAAGATGCTTTGATCGTTTATGACGATTTGTCTAAGCAAGCTGTAGCTTACCGTCAAATTTCCCTATTACTGCGCCGTCCTCCGGGCCGTGAAGCGTATCCGGGCGATGTGTTCTACCTGCACTCGCGTCTGCTGGAACGTGCTTCCCGCATCAACGAAGCAGAAGTAGAAAAACTGACTAAGGGTGCAGTAAAAGGCAAGACCGGTTCTTTAACCGCTCTTCCTATTATTGAAACCCAAGCTGGTGACGTATCTGCATTCGTTCCAACTAACGTGATTTCGATTACTGACGGTCAGATTTTCTTGGAAACTGACTTGTTCAACGCGGGTATTCGCCCAGCAATGAACGCTGGTATCTCGGTTTCTCGCGTAGGTGGTGCAGCGCAGACCAAGGTTATTAAGAAGCTCGGTGGTGGTGTACGTTTGGCTTTGGCTCAGTATCGTGAATTGGCTGCGTTTGCGCAGTTCGCGTCTGATCTGGACGAAGCAACACGTAAGCAGCTTGAGCGCGGCAAAATGGTTACAGAGCTGATGAAGCAGGGCCAATACAGTCCGCTGAAAGTTTCTGAATTGGCCATTACGTTATTGCTAATCAACAAAGGTGTGTTTGATGACATCAAAGTTGAAAAAGCCTTGGCGTTTGAAGCTGCATTCTTGGCTGAATTGAAGACTAACCATGCAGATGTGCTGGCTCGTATCGAAGACAAGGGTGACCTAGCTTCTGATGACGAAAAAGTGATCGTTAAAGCCGTGGAAGCCTTCAAGGCCAGCGCCGCGTATTGATTTGATACGTTGAGACAAGGATCAAATCATGGCAAGCGGTAAAGAAATTCGGACCAAGATCAAGAGCGTAAAAAATACGCAAAAGATCACCCGTGCTATGGAAATGGTTGCGACATCAAAAATGCGCAAGGCTCAGGAACGCATGCGAGCGGCACGCCCTTACGGTGAAAAAATCCGTAATGTAGCTGCCCACCTGAGCGCTGCCTTTGTTGATTACACGCATCCTTATTTGCAAAAGCGCGACGTTGTTAAGCGTGTGGGCCTGATTACGATTACTTCAGACAAGGGGCTGTGTGGTGGTTTAAACACCAACTCCCTGCGTCTGGCCGTGAACCGTATGAAGGAATGGCATCAAAACGGCGTAGAAACCTCTGTCACCGCGATCGGTAACAAAGGTATTGGGTTTATGAACCGTTACGGCGCAAAGGTTTTGTCCTCTGCGCACGGACTCGGCGATACCCCGCACCTTGAGCAGCTGATTGGCCCGATCAAAGTAATGATCGACGCCTTTATTGCTGGTGAAGTAGACGAAGTTCACCTCGTTTACACTCGCTTCGTGAATACCATGAAGCAAGAGCCAGTGATGGAGCAGCTGTTGCCGCTATCAGACAATGCATTTGGCGAGCCTAAAAAAGGCTACAACTGGGAATACCTGTTTGAGCCAGATGCGAAGACTGTGATCGACGAATTAATGAGCCGTTACATTGAGGCATTGGTTTACCAAGCCGTAGCGGAAAACATTTCTTCTGAGCAAGCGGCCCGTATGGTGGCGATGAAAGCGGCGACTGATAACGCAGACAATGTGATCGGCGATCTACAGCTCCTTTACAACAAAACCCGTCAAGCAGCGATTACGAAGGAACTCTCCGAAATCGTTTCTGGCGCGGCAGCGGTGTAATGGCCCTGATGCACAATGAATAACTGGGATTAGGAATAACGATGAGCCAAGGTAAAATCGTACAAATCATTGGCCCGGTCGTCGACGTGGAATTCCCACGTGACAGCCTGCCCAAGGTGTATGACGCGATCACGCTCGACGCAGTCAACCTGACGCTGGAAGTACAACAACAGCTCGGCGACGGCGTAGTACGCGCGATTGCAATGGGTAGTACTGACGGCCTGAAGCGCGGCATGTTGGTAAGCGGTACTGGCGCACCGATTACGGTGCCGGTTGGTAACGCTACACTGGGCCGCATCATGGATGTGCTCGGTAACCCAATTGATGAAGCCGGTGAAGTGAAGAGCGAGCATAAGCGCTCGATTCACCAACTTGCACCTAAGTTCGACGAACTTAGCCAATCTATCGATCTGTTAGAAACAGGTATCAAGGTTATTGACTTGATGTGCCCGTTTGCTAAGGGCGGTAAGGTTGGTTTGTTCGGCGGTGCGGGTGTGGGTAAGACCGTTAACATGATGGAACTGATCAACAACATCGCTAAGGCACACGCTGGTTTATCCGTGTTTGCTGGTGTAGGTGAGCGTACCCGTGAAGGGAACGACTTCTACCACGAAATGAAGGACTCTAATGTTCTTGATAAAGTGGCGATGGTTTACGGTCAGATGAACGAGCCACCAGGCAACCGTTTGCGTGTAGCGCTGACAGGTTTGACTATGGCCGAGCACTTCCGTGATGAAGGTCGTGACATTCTGTTCTTCGTAGATAACATCTACCGCTACACACTGGCCGGTACTGAAGTATCTGCTCTGTTGGGCCGTATGCCTTCTGCCGTGGGTTATCAACCTACTCTGGCCGAAGAAATGGGTGCTTTGCAAGAGCGTATTACTTCGACCAAGACAGGTTCGATCACGTCGATTCAGGCCGTTTACGTGCCTGCGGATGACTTGACCGATCCATCGCCAGCAACAACATTTGCTCACTTGGATGCAACCGTTGTTCTTTCGCGTGATATCGCCTCACTGGGTATCTACCCAGCGGTTGATCCACTCGATTCAACATCGCGTCAGCTTGACCCGCAAGTTGTGGGTGAAGAGCATTACGGTGTTGCGCGTGGTGTGCAGCAAACATTGCAAAAGTACAAAGAACTGCAGGATATTATTGCGATTCTGGGTATGGATGAATTGTCTCCTGAAGACAAATTGTCGGTTTCCCGCGCACGTAAGATCCAACGTTTCTTGTCACAGCCTTTCCATGTGGCCGAAGTGTTTACTGGTTCTCCAGGCAAATACGTGCCACTGAAAGAAACCCTCAAGGGCTTCAAAGGCATTCTTAATGGCGATTACGACCATCTTCCAGAGCAAGCCTTCTACATGGTAGGCAGCATCGAAGAAGCGGTTGAAAAAGCCAAGACCATGCAATAAGGATTAGTGCCATGGCAATGACAATGCATGTGGACGTGGTAAGCGCAGAAGCACTGATTTACTCTGGCGTGGCTGAGTTTATCTCGGCACCCGCCGAAAAAGGTGAAATTGGTATTCTGCCGCGCCATGCCCCACTACTCACTCGTGTGAGGCCCGGAGCGGTGCGCATCAAAGTTGCCAATAGCGATGAAGAAGTGATTCTTTATGTTTCAGGCGGCATGTTAGAAGTGCAGCCTCATATCGTTACCGTGTTGGCAGATACTGCCATTCGCGGTAAAGATATCGACGAAGCTAAGGCGCTAGACGCCAAACGCCGCGCCGAAGAATCAATCAAGAATCACGGATCATCGATGGACTTTGCGATGGCTCAGGCCGAGCTGGTAGAAGCGGTAGCAAAACTTGCCGTGATCGACAAGCTCAAAAAGCGTGGTCACTAAGAATCTTTAGTGTGGTGATAAAAAAGGCAGCTTCGGCTGCCTTTTTTACGTCTGGAGAATGTGATTTTGTAGGGCGGGTGCAACCCGCGTATTTTTCAGCATCGCTCGCGGGTTTTACCCACCCTACAAAAGGTGCAGCATGCTGTTGGCTTAGCTTAATGCGCATAGGGCTGATCAAGTTTTAGCCCAAGCCATCGTGCTTATTTATAATTTATTCGTTTTAAAAAATGCCAGCATCGTCTGCACCTGCTGGGCTTGCTCGCTTAGCTGCTCGGCGGTGGCAGAGAGTTGTTCTGATGCGGCGGCATTGGTTTGTAGTAGTTGTGAAAGCTGGTCGATATTGTGGTTGATTAGCTCTAGCTCATGGCTTTGCTCGAAGCTACTTGCGGCGATTTCTTGCACTAAATCGGCGGTTTTTCTAATTGAGGGCTCGATTTTATTTAACAGCATGCCTGCTGATTCTGCCAGTTGTACGCTGCTGCCTGATAATTCGCCAATTTCTTGCGCTGCGGTTTGGCTACGCTCGGCTAATCTGCGTACTTCCCCTGCTACAACGGCAAAGCTCTTGCCATTGATACCTGCTCGGGCCGCTTCAATAGCTGCGTTGAGGGCGAGCAGATTGGTTTGATAGGCAATATCGTCGATTATTTTGATTTCTTTGGCAATTTTTCGCATGGCTAGCACGGTTTGCTGCACGGATTCGCAGCCATTTCTGGCATCTAAAGATGATTGCTGGGCCATGCCATCGGTAATGTGGGCATTTTGGGTGTTCTGATTAATATTGACGCTTAGAGTATCGATAGAAGCACTGCTTTCCTCGATATTATTCGCGTTTTCGGTGGTGTTTTGGCATAGCGCCAGCGCGGCGCTGGAAACCTCTGCTGAGGATAAGGCGCTAATACTGGCTGCGGTTCTAAGCTCGATGACAATATGGTTGAGTTTTTTTACCATCTGGCTCATGGCAAAAAGCAGGCTGCTCTGATCTTCAGGCTGCACGATGACTTTTACGCTTAAATCGCCTGCAGCAACTTGTGTGGCAATATGTGCAGCGTAAGCAGGTTCTCCTCCCAGCTGGCGCAGGATTTGCTGGGTGCTGAACCATACTGCAGCAAGGCCGATGAGAAAGCCTGAAAGGGCTGCAATAACCACCACCCAAAAGATACGGTGGCCCTGAGCATCAATCTGCTTACGGGCAATTGCAATATCGTTTTCTTCTAGTTTTACCAATTTGCTGAGATGGGCCATTGCCGCTTTATAAGCACTGTAGGCATCACCATTGATAAGGGCATACGCCTCTGTGGGTTGGCCTTGCCGTGTAAGCTTAAAGGCTTCTTTATCTATTTTTTCAAATTGCAGCAGCTGCTTGCGGGCCTCGTCAATTAAAGCCTTACGGCTAGTATCGCTTTCTAGTGCGTATAAGCTTGTTAAAGCGCTGCGCCCTTTATCTAAATTGATCTGGAATTGTTTCTCGGCATCCGCCTCCATTTGCGTAGTCCAAGCATGGATTTGATTACGATCATCGGTGGTGGTGCTATTGATATGAAACGCGGCCTGATTCGCCAGAAAAACTCTGCGCGCATTTTCATCTAAAGCATTAGAGGCAAGGCGGCTGATCGATGAAATGGCGTGCAAAGAAAGTAGCACAATCAGCATCGTTACCAGCGTAAGCAAGCCTGCTGGCAGCATGATTTTCCAGATAATTTTAAGATCCCGCATACGTCATGCCCTCCTTTTCTTCCTTTAGATTAGCTGGCGTCTTGCTTAGCTGCTGCTTTACCTTGCTTAAATAACACCTTATTACCTTCGTCGCATGCCTTGCGCCTAGCCGTTTTTCGGCTCAGCACAATTCTGAATCAAACGTCAACAGACCCTAGGGTTCAAAGCAATTGCACTTGCTATGCAAGCTGGCATGATAAGTATTCTTACCTATAGAGATCCTATGCAAATGAGCCAAACCGCTTACCAAGCTGTGCTTGCAACCTTCACCCGTATTTATCGCTATGAGCATCTGGGCTCTTTGGCTAGCTGGGATCAGGCCGCCATGATGCCATCCAAAGGCAATGACGCGCGCGGTGCCGCCATGGCGGAGCTGGATGTGCTGATCCATAACACGCTGACCGACCCGGCATTGGCCGAGTTGATCAAGGAGGCAGAGCTGGAGGATTTAAGCGAGGTAGAGCAAGCCAGCTTGCGTGAAATTAAGCGCGACTGGGAGCAGGCCAATTTGCTACCTGCCAGCTTGGTAGAAGCCAAGACACTTGTAGGATCGCATTGCTCACATGAGTGGCGTACTCAGCGATCCAATAATGATTGGCAGGGTTTTTTAGCCAATTTTCGCGAAGTAGTGCGTTTATCTCGCGAAGAAGCACAGCTTCTGGCTAAGGAAACCGGCTTATCGCCTTACGAAGCGCTATTGAATAAATATGAGCCGGGCATGACTTGCGCCGAGCTGGATCGTATTTTTGGCGATGTAAAAAGCTGGTTGCCTGGGCTGATTAGCCAAGCGATGGAGCAGCAAGGCACAGAGCAATTGATCGCAGCAACTGGCCCGTTTGCGGTCGAAAAACAACGCGCCTTGGGCCTGGAAGTGATGGCCTTGTTGGGTTTTGATTTTGAAGGCGGTCGCTTGGATGTTTCGACGCATCCATTCTGCGGTGGTGTGCCGGAAGACGTGCGTATTACCACCCGCTATCGCGAAGATGATTTTATGCAAAGCATGATGGGCATCGTGCATGAAACGGGCCATGCCCGTTACGAGCAAAATCTACCGCGTGAAACGGTCGCTTTGCCGGTTGGCCGCGCTCGTTCAATGGGCATTCACGAAAGCCAGAGCTTATCGTTTGAAATGCAATTAGGCCGCAACCCAGCGTTTTTGGCACTAATTAGTCCGCTGGTTAAAAAGCATCTTGGGGACCAGCCTGCATTTGAGGCGGCCAATTTAGCCAAAATGTACACCCGTGTTCGCCCTGATTTTATTCGCGTCGATGCGGATGAGCTGACTTACCCTGCGCACGTTATTTTGCGCTACGAAATTGAACGTGCGCTGATTGATGGCGAGATCGAAGCCGACGATGTGCCCGCCTTGTGGGATGAAAAAATGCAGGCCTATCTGGGCGTGGATACCAAGGGCAATTTTAAAAATGGTTGCTTGCAAGATATCCACTGGACCGATGGCATGTTTGGCTATTTCCCTAGCTACACGCTTGGCGCAATGTACGCCGCGCAGTATTTTGCGGCGATTCGCAAGCTGCACCCGGATATGGATGAACGCATTGCTGCGGGTGATTTAGAGCCGATCTTTAGCTGGCTGAATGCCAATATCTGGCGCCAAGCCAGCCAGTGGGAAACGGGTGATTTAGTCCGTCGCGCCACAGGCGAATCGCTTAATCCTGCGCATTTTCGCAAGCATCTAGAACAGCGTTATCTGGCTTAATAAGGTCTTTTGTAGGGTGTGAAACGACGAAGTCGTTACGCACCGATAGCCGGTGCGCAAGAAAAACGAATGGCACACCCTAAGAAGAATCGGCTTTTTTTCTGTTTCTTGTCCTAAAGGATGCCTCTAGAGGATGAGTACTATTTGCTCTTGTGAGCACTCCAAATAGATTGTCTAAAGTGTTCGCATTACGCATTGACGCGGGTTTGTAGCGAAAAAAGGGTTAAAATAATGTCTTTTAGCTTACTAGGTCTTGTCGTATGAGCGCTTTGCTTGATGTAGTTGTTCTCGCTGCCGGCCAAGGCAAGCGTATGTACTCCAAAATGCCTAAGGTTTTGCATCGCTTGGCGGGCAAGCCGCTGTTGGGGCATGTGCTTGATACTGCACGACATTTAAAACCGAGCAAGCTGGTGGTGGTTTATGGCCATGGTGGCCAGCAGGTACAAGAAGAGCTGTTAGGTAGCAAAGATCTAGCTTGGGCACATCAGGCCGAGCAGTTGGGCACGGGTCACGCGTTGGCGCAGGCTTTGCCGCATTTGCAGGGTGAAACCACGCTGATGCTATACGGCGATGTGCCTTTAACTCGTTTAGCTACGCTGCAAGCGCTGTTAGCAGCAAGCAGCCAGGGTAAATTAGGGATCCTGACGGATATCCTGGACGATGCCACCGGCTATGGCCGTATTGTTCGCGATGCAGAGGGTAAGGTGACCTGCATCGTTGAGCAAAAAGACGCAAGCCCTGAGCAAGCCGCCATTAAAGAAATGAATACCGGAATTTTAGTGCTGCCAACAGCCAAGCTGGCTGGCTGGCTCTCCGAGCTTAAAAATGACAATGCCCAAGGCGAATATTACGCTACCGATTTGATTGCCTTGGCTGTGCGTGATGGTATTGAGATTGCCACCGTGCACCCGCAAGACCATTGGGAGGCCGAAGGGATTAATAATAAGGTGCAATTGGCCCAGCTGGAGCGTATTCATCAGGCCGAGATTGCCCAATCCCTCTTGCTGGCGGGTGTAAGCCTGATCGATCCGGCACGTATTGATGTACGTGGTACGCTGCGTCATGGTATGGATGTGATTATCGACGTGAATTGCGTATTTGAAGGCGAAGTGATTCTGGGTGAAAACGTAAAAGTCGGTGCAAATTGTGTTTTAAAGAATGTAACGATTAACGACGACACCATTATTCACCCATTCAGTCATCTGGAAAACGCGGTCGTGGGTAAGGGTAATCTGATCGGCCCGTTTGCCCGTCTGCGCCCCGGTGCCGAGCTGGCCGACGATGTGCATATTGGCAACTTTGTAGAAATCAAAAAAGCCACTATTGGTAAAGGCTCAAAAGTAAACCACCTGAGCTATATCGGCGACACCACTATGGGCAGCAAGGTGAATGTAGGTGCGGGTACGATTACGGCTAATTACGACGGCGTGAATAAATTTCGCACCGTGATTGAAGACGAAGTGCGCATCGGCTCGAATAATGTGCTGGTAGCACCCGTCACGATTGGGACAGGCGCAACCACAGGCGCAGGATCGGTGATCAGCAAAAATGCACCGGCTGGCGAGCTGACTGTGGCACGGGCCAAGCAGGTGACGATTTATGGCTGGCAGCGGCCGGTAAAGAAGTAACTCTTTGGGCGCTTGCAAGTATTAAATCATCGTAGGGCGGGTGAAACCCGCCGCTTTTTATAGCCTTTTATGTTCAAATCTGGCGGGTTTCACCCGCCCTACGCATGCATCAAGCGATGCCTTTTAGATCAACTTCTATTCAGGCCAGCACAGTTCCCGCTGGCTTTCAAAGCGCCTGTTCTCTCCCGTAAACGGATCAACAAACTCAATGGCCCGCGCTAATAATTGCAGAGGGCGGCTGAAGTCATCGCCTTTTTCGGGCAGTAATTCGGGATACCAAGGGTCATTTAAAATCGGCACGCCAAGCGCACTTAAATGGGTGCGTAGCTGGTGTTTCTTGCCGGTATGCGGCTTAAGGCGATAACGCGCCCAAGCGCCGCGTTGCTCAATCAGCTCGATATAGGTTTCGCTATTGGGTTCCCCTAGCGCTTCTTCCATGGTGAACATGCCCTGTTGCTCCTGCATAAAGCTGCGATGCACACGGGGTAGATCCAAATCAGCGCGAAAAGGCGCGATTGCCTCGTATTCCTTTGCCACATCCCGCTCTGAAAACAGCGCGTGGTAGCCAGCGCGGCAGGCTGGGTCGAGGCTGAACAACATAATCCCTGCTGTTTCCCTATCTAAGCGATGAATTGGCGCAATGTCGGGCGCACCTAGCGACTTACGTAATCGGGTTAGCAGCGTTTCTTGTAAATAACGCCCAGCCGGAATGCAGGCCAAAAAATGTGGCTTATCCGCCACTAGCAAGCGTTCATCCTGATACAAAATATGCTCCGCAAAAGGCACCGGCGTTTCTTCGGGCACTTCGCGGTAATACCAAATCCGGCCATTAGGCTGATAGCTACTCGCAACATTCAACACTTCGCCCTGATGATCGACGATCTCGCCGCGCTCTAAACGCCCACGCAAAATTTCGGCAGGCATATGTGGAAAGCGGGTGATTAAAAACGTCAGCAAATCAGGCCATTGTCCGGCAGGCAGCTGCAAAAAACTCGGGGCAATACCATCGCGATGCGGCAGGGGAGAAGTACGGCGTTTACTCATGAGCGGGGCAATAAAAGGCAAAGGAGCTGCAGTTTACGGGGCGGGGGCAGGGAAAGGAACCTTAGCATTTGTAGATTGGGCAAGTTTTTCTCCGTGCTTATACGTATCAAGTCAGGTATTTATCATAGTCGTCCACACAGATACAAATTTCGCATTATCGTAGGGCGGGTGAAACCCGCCGTTTTCTGTCGCATTTCATGCCAAAGGCTGGCGGGTTTCACCCGCCCTACAAAAGATGCAATGCATGACATTAGCTTTAGTGATGCTTATAGGGCGTGGCCTCCGTGGTTCAAGACCTAGGTTTTCCCACTGCGTACGAGCAATTAACCCTCGTTTGACTGTGGGATTTGTGCAGGGTGGAAGCGGTGGCGATCACAATCGGGTAAAATCCCGCTTTTAAAGTATATGTTGGCCGCGATTTGCGGCGAAAGGATGATATGAGTCTCAAATGCGGCATCGTTGGCCTGCCTAATGTCGGTAAATCGACCCTGTTTAATGCACTGACCAAGGCCGGTATTGCGGCTGAAAACTATCCTTTTTGCACCATCGAGCCTAACGTCGGCATCGTTGAAGTACCGGATGTGCGTCTCGCTCAGCTAGCTGAAATTGTAAAACCACAGAAAATCCAATCCGCGATCGTAGAATTCGTGGATATCGCGGGCCTTGTGGCTGGCGCGTCTAAGGGTGAAGGCTTGGGTAACAAGTTCCTCGCCAACATTCGCGAAACCGACGCGATTGTGAACGTGGTTCGCTGCTTTGAAGACGATAACGTTATTCACGTGAATGGCCGTGTAGACCCCATCGCCGATATCGAAACCATCGGTATCGAGCTGGCACTGGCCGATTTGGCCACTGCAGAAAAAGTATTTACCCGCGATAGCAAAAAAGCCCGCGCAGGTGACAAAGAAGCCATTCAAATGGTGGCGGTATTAGAAAAGCTTATCCCATTGCTAAATGATGGCAAGCCAGCACGCTCGGCTGGTCTGAGTGATGACGAAGTTTTGGCGATTAAATCGCTCTGCCTGATGACCATCAAGCCAGCCATGTACGTGGCCAATGTGGCCGAAGATGGTTTCAAAAATAATCCGCTACTCGATCGCCTAGTTGCCCATGCCGCTCTAGAGGGCGCACCGGTTGTAGCTGTATGTGCTGCCATCGAAGCCGAAATCGCCGAGCTGGATGACGCCGATAAGCAAGAATTCCTCGCCGAGCTGGGCCTAGAAGAGCCAGGCTTAAATCGCCTGATTCGCGTTGGTTACGATTTACTCGGCCTGCAAACCTACTTTACCGCTGGCGTAAAAGAAGTACGTGCTTGGACCATCCACAAAGGCGACACCGGCCCACAAGCCGCTGGCGTGATCCACACCGACTTCGAACGCGGCTTTATCCGCGCCCAAACCATCGCTTTTGATGATTTCATCCAATACAAGGGTGAACAAGGCGCAAAAGAAGCGGGCAAGATGCGTGCAGAAGGGAAAGAATACGTAGTGAAAGACGGCGATGTATTGAATTTCTTGTTCAACGTTTAATTGTGCTCACAGGGTTCTTATTAAGCGACGCCGTGTAATAAAAATCATAGAGGCGGTATTTTTATACCGCCTCTATGATTATTTTGTCCTTTTATTCAGCTGCTGTTCCAAGGTTTCTAGCTCCTTCAGATCGTCTGTATCTGCTTTATGCGCCTCTTGTTGCCGACGCTGAATATCAAAAACGTCATATCGCTCGCGAGCAATGGTTTTCATAGCCGCGTGGCTTACCGAGCCTGTGCCTTGCAGAATAGGGCGATCATTGAATTCCAGTAAGCGATCGACATTGTTACGCCAAAAGTCGAGTGTTAGTTGCTTACGGTCTTTAATTCGTAATTCGGCCTGCTCAAGAAAAATAACAACAAGGCGGTTCAGTGAATCAATTTCGTCGCTGCTCAGATAATTTTTGGCAATGATTACATCCGCTTTGCGTACACGGCTTCCGGTCCAAGAGGTGAGTGCCATGTTTGCTTGCATTGGATCAGCGCGGGCGATGACCAGCTCGGCTGCGGTTTGACGGGTAACAGCATATAACAGCTTATTTTGCACTTCGGCGAAAAAAAGCTGAGCTTGCTGCCCCTGATCCTGATAATCGATGCTAAGTGCAAAAAGATCGCGTACTTTCTGGTAAAAGCGTTTTTCCGATGCACGAATCTCGCGAATACGTGCCAGTAATTCATCAAAATAATCCCAGCCACCGGGGTTTTTAAGGCGCTCATCGTCCATGATGAAGCCTTTGACCAAATACTCAGTTAAATGGCGGGTGGCCCACTGACGAAACTCGGTACCACGCGGCGAACGAACGCGGTAACCCACGGCCAGTATAATTTCCAGATTGTAAGATTTTAGGCTGCGTTTAACTTGGCGCTTACCCTCGGATCGAACTTGTAAGTCTTCTTTACAAGTTGCCTGTGGGAGTAACTCTGTTTCTAGGTAAATAGCCCGAATATGCTGGGTCACTGCTTGTGGGCTAATTTGAAATAGCTCGGCAATTTCAGCTTGTGTCAGCCAGACAGTGCCATGTTCTGTGCGTAAATTGAATTGGGTTTGCCCATCTTCGGTGCAGTACAGAATTAGCTCGCTCATGCTGCTTGCTCCACTAAGGTTTCAGCGAGGTGGGTAAGGGATTTCTGGCTGGCAGTGAGGCGCTGGCGTAGGTCGGTGCAGAGGGCGCGTAGCGCTTCGACGCGGGCTATGATGCGGGATTGAACTGCCAAGGGTGGCATCGGAAATAAGCAGTTTTTTAACTGCGTCATATTGATTGAAGCCAAGTTGGTTGTTTGCTTCGCTGATGAAGCAAAGTACGCTCGCGCATCATTTGAATTTAAGTACAACTCAGCCCAACGGTAATTCCATTCAGAGTATGTCGCACGAACTTTAAAGACATGGTTCTGATGCAAGCACGTGGGCAAATTTTCTTCCCAAACACAAGTTCGCCCAACCTTATCCCAATCACCCCCCTCAGTGATTAGCAAG
The DNA here is from genome assembly GCF_042664895.1 of Iodobacter arcticus. Lineage (NCBI taxonomy): Bacteria > Pseudomonadati > Pseudomonadota > Betaproteobacteria > Neisseriales > Chitinibacteraceae > Iodobacter > Iodobacter arcticus. Next base: position 29,383 of record NZ_JBHTBQ010000006.1, on the reverse strand, counting down.
TCGCCATGCTTCAGCGAAAACCTTTCAAGCTCAGATTCATCAATAATTAGTTCTTTGACATCATGAAGTACTAATTTCCAGCGTTGAACATTCGCCACACGCAAATACGGTAATAATATTGGGTCTGGTATAGCTGTTTTTCGACCTAGCGTTACCCCACTTGAAATGCTCGCAATATCACCAAATCTCACCCACTCCCACCCCTGCGGCAGGTTGAATGGTTTTTCTTCGTCGGTGATGGAGGGGAGTGGTTTGTCTTTTTTGATTTTACCCTCGGCAATCAGCCGGTCTTTCTCGGCGCGGATTTGTTTGAGTAGTTCGCTGGCGGGTTCGTCGTTGGGGTCTTGTTCAACCAGCAGTCCGCGCACGGCGAGTTGGAGTAGCGTTTGTTCGAATGCGTCGACGGCGGCGGGTCTATCGAGGATGAGGTCGAAACTCTGCGCCAGTCGAGTCCAGTTTTCTTGCAACTGATGCGCCGATTCGCTGGCGGCGAGTGCGTCAAATAGCGTGGCGGTGAGGCGGGTGTGTTGCTTGGCCTCCAGCTTGCCGCGCGTTTCCAGCGCATCACACAGCGCCATCAACTCTTCGACCTTGGCGACGATGCGGGATTGTTCGGTCTTAGTACATAAAGGCACCGGAATATTACGCAAATCGCCTTGCGATATATTCACTTGGCTTTCGGCCATGCCACTCTTAGCAGCATCTAAGCACTGATAAGACCAGCCAGCATTTAAACAAAGCACTATAAATTGTGCATCTATTAAATCGTCCAACACATGAAAACGAACAATCTTGTCCGAAATCATCAATCTGGGAGGCGTATTTTGGACTAAACAACTAATTCCAACTCGATTTCTTGGCCCCGCTCGAGTGATCAAAATATCGCCATTTTGCGTCTCAATCTCTGGCCTTGGGACTAAGGTTGATGGCAACAACTTATTTTGATGTGCCTGATACTCCATCAACTGCACGGCAGTTGTTTTCAAAACTGCCCATTGCTCTGCCGTGGATTGAGGCTCAGACAAACAAGCGGGGCTCCAACCAGAACCAATTGAAGTGATTATTTCGCTAATAGTTGTCCATGACCATTTTTCAGGTAGCTCATATGGGGCATCATCAAAAGAAACTTCTTTAATTTTGTCTTTTTTGATTTTCCCCTCTGCAATCAGCCGGTCTTTCTCAGCACGGATTTGCTTGAGCAGCTCGCTGGCAGGTTCGTCGTTCGCATCTTGCGGCACCAGCTTGCCTTGCACTGCCAGAGTTAAAATCAGTTCGCGCAGGCGCTTGATGCCGTCGGTGGCGGTGGCGAGCAGGTTAAAGCCTTCGGTGAGTTTCATTGGGTATTTCCATCTAAGCCATGATGATCAATGGCTGCAAGCTGATACATCACTAATCTATTAAGGGCAGATTGCATCTTAACTTCCTGTCGCCCGTCATTCCCACGTGCTCTTGGCGGGAATCCAGCAGAGCGGCTGGATCCCTGATAAAAATACGCGGGGCTGACGACTTTTTTTTAAAGTTTAGGGCGTTTGATCGTCGCTTTTGCGGTCAGCATTTTCGAGTAGGCTACGGTCGCGTTGCAATTCGGCTTGCAGTTCGGCTTCGGTCGGCAAGTAGGCTTGGTAGCGGCTGGCAAATAATTGCTGACTGTCGGCGAGTAAGGAGTATTTGGCGACGGCTTCGTTACGTTCAGAGCACAAAATCAGGCCGAGTGTGGGGTTGTCGCCTTCGCCTCGGTATTGCTCTTCAAACACCCGCACATACATATCCATCTGGCCAACGTCTTGGTGGCTGAGTTTGCCGACTTTTAAATCGACCAGTAAAAAGCATTTAAGCAGATAGTTGTAAAACACCAGGTCGACAAAAAAATCATCGCCTTCAACGCGTAGCTGCTTTTGTCGTGACACAAAGGCAAAGCCTTTACCAAGCTCAAGCAAGAAGGTTTGCAACTGGGTAATCAGGCCACTTTCGAGCTCTTTTTCATAGAGCGTGGCGCTGGGCTGTGCACCGATGAATTCTAAAACATAGGGGTCACGGATAAAGTCACGCGGATCGTTCGGTGCTTGCTGCTCAATCAGCGCCACCGCTTCGCTACGCACGGCGGCTTGGTCTTGGCTGGATAACAGGCGTTCATAAAACAAGGTACTTACTTGGCGGTCTAGGGCGCGCGTGCTCCAGCCTTGGCTGGCGGCTTCATTGGCATACCATTCGCGGGCAATCGGGTCGGCAATCCGAATCAGGGTTTTGTAATGCGTCCAACGTAATTCTCTCCGCGCTGCGGAGAGAATTGGGAACTCTAGGTAAAACTGGCGGAAGTTCCACAGGCTTTGCGGTGAAAAGCCTGTGCCATATTCAGCACTGAGCTGCTGCGACAATTGCTTGAGCGTCTGTTTACCGTACTCGGCCCGTACCGCGCCGCCCTGCTCATCTTCCACAATCAAACGGCCAATCTGCCAGTAGCTTTGCACCATGACATCATTGATGCTATGGCGTACTTGCTGCTGTGCGCTATTGAGGACTTGGCGAACTTGCTCGAAGAGCGGTTGGCCATGGATAGGCAAGGTCATGCTTTACCCTCAAGTGCGGCGGCGAGAATGGTTTTGAGCTGGTTGCGGATGGCTTGCGCGTCCGCTTGCAGGGCTTGGTATTGCGCCAGCAGCTCGTCAGGATCATGGCTGATGACTTCGCCAACGTGCGGGTTTTTCTGGTCGAGGTTGAAGCCCTTGGCGCGGATGTCGGCTATGCTGATTTTCCACGCGAATTCGTTTTCTACGCGGCTGGCAAAGCCATCGGCCTCGTTGCCCCACCAGGCTTTTTCTACGTCAAATTCATCGATGCGGATGGGCTTGGTTTTGCTGTAGCTCTTGTAACCGGTGGGGTATTGGTGCTCGTAGTACCAGACATCTTTAGTTGGCTGGCCTTTGGTGAAGAACAGCAGATTGGTTTTGATGCCGGTGTAGGGTGCAAACACGCCATTGGGCAGGCGCACAATGGTGTGCAGATTGCATTCGGACAGCAATTTTTCTTTGATGCGCGTTTTTACGCCTTCACCAAACAGCGTGCCATCGGGCAATACCACGGCGGCGCGGCCATTGTGTTTCAGCAGCTCGGTAATCAGTACCAGGAATAAATCGGCGGTTTCTTTGGTGCGGATATCTGCAGGGAAATTAGATTCCGTGCCTGGCTCTTCGGTGCCGCCAAAGGGCGGATTGGTCAGAATTACATCGACCATATCCCGTGGGCCATAGCTGGCCAGTGGTTTGCTCAGGGTATTGTCATGGCGGATTAGCGATGGCACTTCAATACCATTGAGCAACATATTGGTGACGCAGAGCAGATGGGGCATTTGCTTTTTTTCTACGCCATGAATGGCTTGCTGCAAGACGCTCTCGTCTTCCACCGACTTCACTTGCGTGCGCAAATGCCGCAGGGCGCAGCTTAAAAATCCACCCGTGCCGCAAGCAGGGTCGAGCACTTTTTCACCCAGCTGCGGGTTGATCATATCGACCATAAACTGCGTTACCGCACGCGGGGTATAAAACTCCCCGGCATTACCGGCGTTTTGCAGATCTTTAAGAATCTTTTCGTACAGATCATTAAACAGGTGGCGGTCTTGCTGGCTGTTAAAATCAATTTCATTGATTTTATTAATCACTTGCCGCAGCAACTGACCCGACTTCATATAGTTAAAAGCGTCTTGAAACACCGATTGCACCACAAAGGCACGCGGGTTCATGATTGCATCGGCATTTAGGTTTTTTAGCGTGGCAAACAAATCGTTATTTACAAAACCCAGCAGCTCATCCCCTGTAATGCCCTCGGCATCCGCCGCCCAGTTACGCCAGCGCATCGGCTCTGGCATCGGCGACTGATACATATCCCGCATCATTTCTATTTCGGTTTCTTGGTCGTCAAAAATCTTTAAAAATAATAGCCAGGAAATTTGGGAAATGCGCTGCGCGTCGCCATCAATACCGGCGTCTTGGCGCATGATGTCTTGGATGGATTTAATAAGGGTGTTGCTGATGGTCATTGTTATTTCCGTTCGGACAGAGTCCGTTTTTTATTCGTTCGCCCTGAGCGAAGTCGAAGGGCATGGTTCTACAGGCTCAGTTTGAGCTATTGATACAGGGCGTGTTCTAGCTCGCGTATAGCCTGCTGGTATTGCGGCCGCCCGCCAAAGGATTTGATTAATTCAACAGGCGAACCTAAAGGCGCAAAATCGGGGTTTTTCAGTACATTGCTGTCTTCAACATTGGCAATGCCACTATCGGCATATTTATCTAGTAGTTTTTCCAGCACTTTGCGCGACATTTCGCCGTATTTGCCGAAGTAATCGCGCTTTTTCACTTGATCTGCCCGCTCACGGCGGGTCAGTGGTTTTTGGCCGAAGGCAATGTGACAGATTAAATCGAAGGGGTCGAGGTCTTTATTGCCGGTTTCTTTGGCCAGCTCTTCAAACAATACTCCCTCTGCTTCCAGCTCGGTAATGATGGCCTGTTTTTTGTTGGCATCTGTCCAGCTTTGCAAAAAATCATCCAGCGATGAAAAGCATTTATTGAGTTGAATGCGGCTGTAATCTTTAAGCGATTCAGTGATCAGTTTGCCATCTGGCCCCATATATTGAACACGCTCGTTCACTACAAAAACGGATACATCATTGATTACATATTTACGCCGCGGCTCGCCTTCTCCCATGCCTGCGCCACCGTTGCCATATTCGCCTGGAGGTTCGTTGATAGGTAAACCCTCCACCTCTGGCTGTGGGTAATCTTCAGGCGGAACGATGGGGGCTTCGGGTTCGGGTGCATAAACCACGACCGGTTCGCCATCAAAATCTGGATCGGCAAAGTTTTCGGTGGCTTTTTTGAAGTCTAAAATCGTAAACCACAGCTTGTCGTAGTCTTCGTTGATACGCGTGCCGCGACCGATGATTTGTTTGAACTCGGTCATGCTGTTAATCGTCCGGTCCAGCACGATCAGTTTGCAGGTTTGCGCGTCCACACCGGTGGTCATTAAGCGGCTGGTGGTGGCAATCACCGGATAGTCTTTACGCGGGTTGATAAAGTTGTCTAGCTCAAGTTTGCCTTCGTCATTATCTCCGGTGATTTGCATGACGTACTTTGGATTGGCGCTAGCAAGGTCGCTATTGCAGTTAATCAGGGCTTGGCGCATGCGGCTGGCGTGGTCGATATCTTCGCAAAACACAATGGTTTTGCTCATCCGCCCTGTGGCATGCAAAAACTCGGTAATCCGCTTGGCAACGGCTTCATCGCGCTGTGTGAGTACCAGCGCTTTGTTCATGTCTTTTTGATTGTAAATGCGGTCTTCAACCAGCTGGCCTTTGGCATCCACTTTGCCTGCTGTTGGCCGCCAGCCCAAGTCTTTGTCCAGATCGACGCGAATCACCTTATAGGGCGCAAGAAAACCGTCTTCAATCCCCTGTTTCAGCGAATAGGTATAAATGGGCTCGCCAAAGTAGCTGGTATTGGAAACTTCGGCGGTTTCTTTGGGCGTAGCGGTTAAGCCAAGATGAGTGGCCGAGCTGAAATAATCCAAAATGGCCCGCCATGCCGAATCTTCCCTCGCGCTGCCGCGATGGCACTCATCAATCACGATTAAATCAAAGAAATCAGGGCTGAAGTCTTTAAAAATATTTTGTTCTTCTTCGTTGCCCGTGACGGCTTGGTAAAGCGACAGATAAATTTCGTAAGATTTATCGACATTACGGTTTTCGATCTTGGTCATTGCCCCGGCAAAGGGCTTGAAGTCATTGGTCTTGGTTTGATCAACTAGGATATTCCGGTCGGCTAAAAATAAAATCCGCTTGGCGCTGCGTGATTTCCACAAGCGCCAGATGATCTGAAACGCGGTGTAGGTTTTACCCGTACCTGTTGCCATCACCAATAAGATGCGTTTTTGCTGCTTGGTCACTGCTTCAATGGCGCGATTAATCGCATTAACTTGGTAATAGCGTGCCGTGCGGCCGGCATGATAGTCCTGTGCGTAAACAGAAACTTGCTCGGGGGCGATGCCTTTCCATGCTAAATAGCGCTGCCATAGCTCATCTGGCGATGGAAACTCGGCCAGAGTGATTTCACGCTCTAATACGCCGTCGGTGAGGGTTTTATCGTGAAAAACAAAGCCATCCCCATTGCTGGAAAAGGCGAAAGGCACGTCAAGCATCGCGGCATAATCCAGCGCTTGCTGAATGCCATCCCGAACGGTGTGTTTATTGTCTTTAGCTTCAACAATTGCCAGCGGCAAATTAGGCTTGAAGTACAAAACATAATCGGCACGGCGGATGGACTTTTCATCACGTATCCCTTTATTGCCCCGTACGACAACGCGGCCAGCAGTGAGGTTTACTTCTTCCCGTAATTGAGTGTGCTTATTCCAGCCCGCCGACTCTAAAGCTGGGGTAATGAATTTGGTGCAAATATCCCGCTCGGACAGCTTTTTCTTATCCATTACTCAAACCTAGTGTGTGGCTTACATAAGGCCGTAGATTTTACCTGATCTGCCTAGGCTTGGTTTGAAAGCTTGGATGCCTTGTCGCTAAGTAAAATTATAAAAATTACGGATTTAACTTGCTAACTTAGCCCTGCTGTTGGGTGCCTTGGCTCTGTTATAATCGTGGCTACCTTGGCTACGTCAGCACTTGCTGCTATGCATTTGGCGTTTTAGCCATTCTCATGCAGCTTTTGTCATTTTCTAGAAACATAAATGTAATATTATTAAGGTGATACTAATGAGCCGCACTGTGAACTGTGTAAAGCTGGGCCGTGAAGCGGAAGGGATGGAGTTCCCGCCATTGCCAGGTGCTTTGGGTAAGAAGGTGTTTGAAAATGTTTCTAAAGAAGCATGGCAGGCTTGGATTAAGCATCAAACCATGTTGATCAATGAAAACCGTCTGAGCTTGGCGGATCCGCGTGCGCGGCAGTATTTGCAGCAGCAGTTAGAGAATTATTTCTTTGGCGATGGTGCAGAAATGCCCGCGGGCTTTGTGCCGCAATAAAAGTTAAGCACAGGCCACTTATAGTGGCCTTTGTTTTTTCTATAACCCCGTTTCAGGCTATTGCAAAACGTTTGTGATCATGTCTCTTGCTCAGTGTGGGTAGGGTGTTCGATTTTTGAATTTGTAGGGCGGGTGAAACCCGCCGAGTTTTACGATGAAATACGAAAAATGGCGGGTTTCACCCGCCCTACGATGATTCAATGCTTGTCATTGTGCGGCAGCATCTAGCTACTAAGTTGATAAGATTGGGTTGCACCTGCCCTACGATATTTATAATGAGTTTGAACAGCATAATCAGCAAAATATTGGTGAAAACACCGCTTCAGTTTCAAATTAGCTTTCTTATTTATCCGTGTTAAATAAGGTTTGCTAGTCGCTAACTGAGCTGTGCTTTTCTTATTACGTTTTTTAATGGGCTGTTTAATTTGAGCGAAGAGTGATGAGTTACAAACCTGCCGATAATCAATTAATGCTAAATCGTGAAATGGGGTTGTTAGAGTTTAATCGTCGGGTATTGGCCCAGGCGGAAGACGCAAGTAATCCTTTGTTGGAGCGTTTGAAGTTTCTGTGCATTGTGTCGTCCAATCTGGATGAGTTTTTTGAAGTGCGCGTGGCGTGGCTTAAAGAAAATATGCGGCTTAACCCAACACGGCTGTTGCCGGAGGGCATGACGTCTTTACAGGCTTTTGAGCTGGTCACGCGTGAAGCGCACGATTTGGTTGATCGCCAATATAGTTTGTTGCTGGAAGTCATGTTCCCTGCCTTGGCTAAAGAGGGGATTCATTTTTTCCGTCGCAGCGTGTGGACAGATGAGCAGCGCGAGTGGGTGCGTGATTTCTTCTTTCGTGAGCTGATGCCGATTCTGACGCCGATCGGGCTTGATCCTTCGCATCCTTTCCCGCGTGTTTTAAATAAATCGCTTAATTTTATTGTTGAGCTGGAAGGCAACGATGCCTTTGGCCGCAGCTCGGGCATTGCGATTGTGCAAGCGCCGCGTATTTTGCCGCGATTTGTAAAAATGCCGACCGAGATTTCTGGTGTAGAGCATGGCTTTGTATTCTTGTCGTCGATTTTGCATGCGCATGTGGATGAGCTGTTTTCAGGTATGCATGTGTTGGGCTGCTATCAGTTCCGTGTGACGCGTGATTCTGATTTATCGGTTGATGATGATGATCTGAAAGACTTGCGGGCCGCTTTAAAAGGCGAATTGTCGCAGCGCTCTTATGGCGATGCGGTGCGTTTAGAGCTGGCTGATAATTGCCCTAAGCATTTACAGGATTTCTTGCGCGATCAGTTTGGCTTGCAAAATGCTGATTTATATCGGGTAAACGGGCCGGTCAATCTGGTGCGTCTGATGCAGGTGCCAGATCAGGTTGAGCGTTCTGATTTGAAGTTTGAGCCTTTTATTCCGGGGATTCCGCTAGAGCTACGCAAGCAGCCGGATATGTTTGCCGCGATTCGCCAAGGCGATATTTTATTGCATCACCCCTACCAAAGTTTTACCCCAGTGATTGATTTGTTGCAGCAGGCGGCGAGAGATCCACAGGTGGTGGCGATTAAGATGACGGTTTATCGCACCGGTACGGAATCCGCTTTGATGGAAGCCTTATGCGATGCAGCCGGGCGCGGTAAAGAAGTCACCGCTGTGGTGGAGTTGATGGCGCGCTTTGATGAAGAGGCGAATATCAATTGGGCCGCTAAGCTGGAGCTGGCTGGCGTGCACGTGGTGTATGGCGTATATGGCTATAAAACGCATGCCAAGATGCTGCTGATTGTGCGGCGCGAAGAAGGGCGTTTGCACCGCTATACCCACGTTGGCACGGGTAATTACCATCCACGTACGACTAAGCTGTACACCGATTTTGGCTTGATGACCTGCAATGATGAAATCGTTAGCGATGTGAATGATGTATTTATGCAGCTGACCGGCCTTGGTCTGGCGGGGGATCATCATCAGCTATGGCAGGCTCCGTTTACTTTGCAGCCAAATATTCTGAAGTACATTGATAAAGAAATTGCGCATGCAAAGGCGGGGCGTAAGTCGGTGATTATCGCCAAAATGAATGCTTTGCTAGAGCCTACAGTGATCGAAAAGCTGTATGAAGCATCGCAAGCAGGCGTGACGATTCATTTGATTGTGCGCGGCGTGTGCGCTTTACGGCCGGGTATTCCAGGCTTGTCAGACAATATTCGCGTGCGCTCTATTGTGGGCCGTTTATTAGAGCATCACCGTGTATTCTATTTTTATAATGATGGTGCTGAAGACGTTTACTTATCGTCTGCCGATTGGATGGGGCGTAATTTATTCCGCCGTATCGAAATCGCGTTCCCAATTTTGAATGCAAAAATTAAGCGTCGCGTGATTCGTGAAAGTTTACGCCCAAGCCTGGTGGATAACACTCAGGCGTGGGAAATGCAATCTGATGGCCGTTATCGCCGCAAGACGGCGCGTGGAGGTAAATCGCGTTCTTCACAAATGACGCTGTTAGCAGAGCTAACGGTGAAGCCACGTAGTTGATTGGTTTGGTTTTTTGAAAGCTGCTTTTCGCTATTTCGCTATGTGCAAATAAGCCTCTGGGGTGGATCTGCTTAGTTGCAATGCCAATATCGTTGCGGCTTGTAATTCGTTTGTTGTTGGGTTACAGCCGTGATTTCCTATTGAGTATAAAGCTTAGCCTGATCTCACCTTAGCCATGCTAAATCATGCAAAGAGGGTGATTATGGATTTGATCTTGTGGCGTCATGCTGAGGCAGAGGAGGGAGATGATGATTTACTTCGCCCCCTTAGCAGTAAAGGCCGTAAACAGGCTGAAAAAATGGCGGCTTGGTTGGGCAAGCGTTTTGCTGATGGGGCAATCACGGTGATTGCCAGCGAGGCATTGCGTAGCCAGGAAACGGCTAGGGCTTTAAGTAAGCAGTTTAAAATAGACGCAAGGCTTAATCCGGGCTCGAAGGCGTCGGCTTATCTGGAAGTTAGTAATTGGCCGCGTGAGACTGGCAAGGTGCTGGTTTTGGTGGGCCACCAGCCCGAGATAGGCCGGGTTGCTGCGGTGATCTTGGCGTATAAAGAGCTGGATTGGGAGCTGCGCCGAGGAGCTTGCTGGTGCTTACAACGGCGAGTAAAAGAAGGGCAAATTAATTATTTATTACGCGCGGTGATGTCGCCGGATTTGTTGTAATATTTTTGTAATTGAAAATTAATGTTAATGTAGCAGAAAGTTAATAACTTGTTTCTAGTCAAATATTGGTTAATAGTTACAATGTATTGTGTTATGATCGTGTAATGTGCTAATGCATACTACTCGGGGGCAATAAAATGCTAAGTCATACGCAAGTCCGTAAACCCGTTGTACCTACTCTTCCTCCTAAATCATCCGAGCTTAATTTTTTTGAGCGCAATAAAAGCTCATCACCGTTTGCTTGGATTACTTTCTCTGGCGATGTAAAACCATCTCAGCCACCCGCACAGAAAAAGTAAGGTCTAAAATAAGCAAAACGGCTGCATTGATATCAATGCAGCCGTTTTTTCTTGCCTGAAACAATCACTTCAGATCAAGCTGGCTTGCGGTAATGCCAAGGCTAAGCTTGCACGATAGTGCTGGCTGGCAGCATCATTTTTATCTAAGGAATCGAGTAATTCGGCTAATTCTGAATGTGCCACTGCAGTTGGATGTACTGCAATGCTGGCTTCCAGATAGGTCTGCGCCTTGCCCCATAGACTGCTTGCCCGGCAGAGCCGCCCTAAGGTAAGCAGGAGTAAATGATCTTTAGGATGCTGCTTGAGCCATAGCTCAGCTTGTTGCAGCTGAGAGATCAGCGCTTCGCCCGTTAAGCCTAAGGTGCCATAGCGGCCAGCTAGGGTGCTCGACCATTCATTGTGTAAGCTTTCTTCGAGCAAGGTGCGTGCTAAAGCGGGCTCACCCTGGCTCTTATAGCTGTCTGCAACGGCTTCAAGCAGCTGCGGCAATGCTTTATCTGCACTAGGGAGCTTATTCCACCAGTCTTTGAGCTGCTGGCAAGATAAGGGCTGCTGTTTTAGTTTGAGCAAGTAGGCTTGGTTGCGAATTCGTCTGGCTTGATCGGCATCCAGTGCCTCGCTCTTGCTTAGCTGCTCTGCCAAACGTAAGACCGCATCGGGATTTTCTTCACGTAAACGCAAGCGCAGCTCTAGTTGCAAAGCAGCAGTAAGCTTTGGAGAAATCTGTTTGGCGGCGGCGAGTGCATTGCTTGCATCGGCATAACGGCGCTCATCCAGGTAAAGCTCGGCAGCCATCATGGCGGCAGGTAAATGTTGATTACCAAAGCGCTGCTGGAGTTTTTCCAGATATTGATCGCGGCGGGCAAAATCGCGCATTTGATGCGCGGCACGTGTGGCAAGCAGGGCATTTACTGCATAGGCATCGTTGTTTTCGCTATGATTGAGCGCTTCACCAGCCAAACGCTCGGCACGCTGGTAGCGGCCTTCAAAAAACGCTAAGCGCGCTTCGCGTTCAAGCTGGATAGAAGCTTCTCGTTTTTGACGTTCACGGTATTGCTTAACCTGATGGGGCAAGCCGCCTAATTCGGCGATTACGCGCAGCAGCAAATACAGCAGGGTAATACTGATCAGCGTGAGCATGGCAAAGACATTGAGTGATACTTCAATGCGCCACGGCGGCAAAAACACCAGCACATAGCCGGTATTGAGCTGGGCAAACAGCGTAAGGCCCACAGCCAGTGCAAATAAAGCGATGATCCAAAGCAGGATTCTCATTGCTTAGCCCTTTCTGCTACGGTGCGGGCGCTGCGAACGGCTGCAAGGCTAGCGCCCAGCTCGGGTAGCTTAATCACCAGGTCTTGTGAAGACAGTTGCTTTAACGTGGCAATTGATGTGGCTGTTTGCGGTGCTTTTTTGTCGAAATATTGTTCTAAATAACGTTGGGCAGCGCTGATACCACTGCGGTAGCTAGTTTCGTCTTTAAGCAGCAGGGATGTGCGGGCATTGAGCAGCCTTAGCTTGATATTTTCACGTAGAAAAAAGCTTTGCTCAGGAGAGAGCAGCATGGCCTCGGGTTTATCCATACGGCGAATTTGAATCAGCTGTTTGAGCTGATGCCAGATTTCATCAGAAAAACGGAGTAATGCGGTGCTGCTGGTCGATTCTTTAATTTTCGGCGCAGCCTGACGATAGCCATCAATGGCTAAGGGTAAGTTTTCTAAACCAGAAATCAGGCTGTCGAGCTTGGCGCTAATGCCGATCACATCCACATAGGGTAGGGCTTTAAGCGTATCAATATCACGGGTAATGCTTTGGCGCACGCTGATGAGCTCTGGTCGGTTGAGCTGGACAAGCTTTTGGTCGATATTAGACAGCGCAAGCAGGGCGCCATTTACATTACCGCCTAATTGCAATTGCTGGCTGGCAAAGCCCAGAATTTGCTCGATCTCGGATAAGGCACGATGTGTTTCATTATGCGTGAGCGCTTCGTACATATTATTTAGCGCTTGCTGCTGGCTGAGTGATTCTGCTTGCTTGGCTTCAAGGAGCGAAAGTTTAGCGCTGAATTGCTCCTGCAATTTTGCGCTGTTGGCCAGCTGCTGGTTAAACTCGGCCGAGCCGGTTTTATTTGCGGCCAGCTGACGGCTTACTTCAAGCTTGAATTGCTCCATAGCCTGCTGCTGATAGAGCCAAACACCCGCTGTGGCAATAAGGGCCACGCTGCTAAGCACCACGGCCGTTTGGGGTACAAAGCGACGGTTAGGCGTTTGCAGTACTGCCGCGAGCGAGTCTTGTGAAGTGTCCTGAGTCATTTTGATTCCTGGCGGGGATTTGTGAAGTGTTGACATATGCCACGCAAAATACCGCTATCCCCTGCATCCGTAAGTACTATTTGTTTGGCACCCAAAGCGTTCAGCGTCTCTGCGATGCGCGGATGAGGCACGAAATATAAGCGTGATTGTAACGCTTGCCGCGCCTCACCTCCAGCTAGGTGAAATAAGTGTTGCGCCGCTTCTGAACTGGATATGACGATGCCATTACAGCCTGTCGCTAATTCCATCGTTAAACGTGCTAAATCAAAGCAGGGCGGTTGTCTTTGGTAAGCGGTAATTAAAGTAAGTAGTGCGCCACGCTCTTGTAAGGCGTTTGGTAATAATTCACGCCCACCATTTCCGCGAAATAACACCAGCTTTTTGCCCTGCAAAACCTGCATTCTGGGCTCTTGCAGCAAGCCTTCGCTATCAAATTGCAGCGCTGGGCAAATCACATCCTGAATGCCCAGCTCTCTAGCGCGTTTCTCGCTGCCCGGGCCAACTACGGCCACCGCCAAGCCCGCTGGCCACGGCTGCTGTAATTGCTCAAATACCGCATCGAGCGCAGATGGGCTGATAAAAACGGCTAAATCAAATTGCCCGATATTGGCAAGTGCAGTACGCAGCGGGGCTGGATCGGCGGGAGGCGCGATTTCTAATAAGGGTAAGCTTATTGCGTCTGCGCCAGCGGCGTGCAGCAAGCCGATTAAGCCAGCTGCTTGCTGGCTGGGCCGTGTTACCCACAAACGTAAACCGCTGAGCATTTGCATTATTCTGCGGCAGCCGCAGCAGCCAGATTTTTTAAAATCTCTGTTGCGCCTTCGGTGCAAAGTAATTCGGCCACTTGTAGCCCCAAGCCATTCGCTGCCGCTAAAGAGCCATTGCCTTCGGCATAGATAATATCGCTGCCATCCGGGTTGGCAATAAAGGCGCGCAGGCGTAAAAAGCCATCGTCTTCTTCGGCAAATGCGCCTAATGGAATCTGGCAAGAGCCGCCTAAGCGGCGTGATAAGGAGCGCTCTGCAGTAACACAGGCCGCTGTTGCCGGATGATTTAAAGGCGCGAGCAGTGCTTTTAAATCTTCACGATCACTGCGGATTTCTATTCCCAATGCGCCTTGCCCGGGGGATGGCAGGCTGTCTCCAGGGGAAATAGCGCTTTTAATCCGGCTGGATAAGCCCAAACGAATCAGCCCTGCTGCTGCCAGAATAATTGCATCGTATTCACCGGCATCCAGCTTGCTTAAGCGAGTACCCACATTGCCACGCAGCGGTTTAATTACTAAATGCGGAAAACGGGCGCGTAGCTGTGATTCGCGGCGCAAGCTGGATGTGCCGACGATACAGCCAGCGCTTAATTGATCTAGCGAATCGTATTGATTAGAAACAAAGGCATCGCGCGGGTCTTCCCGCTCGCCAATCGCGGCCAGCGTAAAGCCCTCTGGCAACACCATTGGCACATCTTTCATAGAATGTACGGCAAGGTCGGCACGGCCTTCCTCGATGGCGGCTTCCAGCTCTTTAACAAATAAACCTTTGCCGCCGATTTTATTCAGTGTCACGTCTAAAATCCGGTCGCCCTGCGTGGTCATACCGAGCAATTCAACCTGCAACGCTGGATAAAGCGCCTCAAGCCTCGCCTTAACATAGTTGGCCTGCCAGAGCGCAAGCGGGCTTTCGCGGGTGGCGATAACAAGGCGATTAGGGAGAGTCACTTGCGTATCCTTTAGCATGATTGCAACAAGGGCGCATTCTATCATTAGCTGATGGCTAGATTTGGAGCGGAGTAGGAACTTAGTGGCTGTAAATTTTTTTCTAGGGGTGCTGATTGCAATTGCACGATGCCAGCGTGGTTGAATGGCTTAAAAAATACAGTAAGGCGGGGTAGATTAGCCCGTTTGGGTGCGATTAGCTTTTACGCGGCTCAAAGACCGACAGCGGAGGCTGAAGCTCGATTTCTAATTCGACTAAATCAATTTCTTCGAATGCTTCTGCATTCTCGTCGGGAGCAGATGCTTCGATGGTTTCTTCTTCGATAACATTGTTTAGCAATGATATATCCAAAGGGCTGTTTTCTTCTTCCGGGGGAGAAAACTCCAGTGATGGCAGGTCGAGCGAGATGATTTGCGGTGCGTTTGTTTGTGGCAAATTATTTTCAACTTCTGCAGCCGGAGACAAAAACGCCATCAGCATGGCATCTTGCTCGCGTGGTGGTTCAGTATCAATCACGATTTCTGCGGGCTCACTGGCTACAGGTTTAGCAAGCGAGGTTGTTGTTGGCTTGATGGTGATTTCATCATGAACTTCTTTAATGGCCATCTGGGCGGGATCGGCCGCTTTAGCTTCGTCGAGATGAGCGCTATAGAGTGGATTGTCCGGATCAAGGCGATAGCCAATATTGCGTACTAAAGCCCAATCATCTGCGTCGCCCCCCAAATCGTGGAAGCGTCTGGCAAGCTGGGCGTATTCTGTTTTCATGCCTTGCTGGCGTAATACGCGGAACAGCAGCAGCCACGGCTCGTTGTTTGCTTCGTTTTCTTCAATGGTGTGATACAGAAGCTCGATCGCCTGATCGGTTTCGCCTTGAGCCACCAAGAGTTGCGCTCGCTCTAATGTGGCGCTGCCGTCTTCTTCCTGAACTTCAATGCCGCCATAAAAAAGCTGGCTATGCCTAAATAAGGAATGCTCAGCCTGCTGTGCATTGGCTGGCTTGGCATTATGCGTGCGGGACACTTGGGAGATAGCGCTTTCTGCATCAGCATCCCAGGTGTTTTGATTTTTTTTGCGGCGCAGCCATAGGCCAAATCCGGCACCTGCCGCTAATAAAGCAAGAACAACGGCCATCCACCAGCTATTGTTGCCAGCGGATTCATTAACGCGCAGCCGTTTGGGTGCAACGGGGGGTGGAGCAGGCGTGGCGGAAGGCAGTATTGCTTCACTATTGCTGATGCTTAATGTGGCCGCAGGTGCAGGGCTGGAGCTGCTGACGGCTACGCTGGCACCACTTAAAGTTTGCAGGTGCAGCATGGATTGTTGTAGGCGGGCCATTTCTGATTGCAACTGCTCTTGCAAGCTTTGCATCATGGCTATTTTGGTTTTTAGCTCCTCCGGGCTCAGCACCGCAGGCGCTTGGTTTTTAAGACTTAATTCACTTTCAATTCGCAGCTGTCCGTTACTTGAGGGCAAGGGGATTACCACGCTAGGTGCGGGCGTGGTGGTGTTTTTGAGCGCACTGCGGGGGGCTGTTTGCCCATCAGGCTTGATGATTGCGGCTGCGGCCCGGCGGCTGCGTACCGGCGCCGGAGTGGCTTTAGGGCTTGCGGCTTGACTGCTGTCTTCTGCAACACTTGGAAGATTAAGCGGGGCAGGGTCTAAAAATACGGTATAGCTGCGTTGCAGCTGCTGCCCTTTGCATTCCATTTTAATGCTGAAGCCTGCCATTGGCTCATAAACGGCATCGTTGGATTGAATCAAAATTCGCCCCGCGCGCTCCTTACTTTGCAGGCGCAGTGTTGCTTGGCCAATTCCGGGCAGATCGTTGTTTGGGGCGGTGATGCTGAGTTTGCTACAGTCTTCGGCCAAGCCGTCTTCAGGTGAGAGCTGGTAGCTCACACTGCCACGAAATCGTTGGCCTACTGCGGATTGGATAGATAATTCCCCTAGAGTGAGGGCCGCAGCAGACCCACTCCAAGCTAAAGCCAGAGCCAAACACAGCATTTTGCAGCTAAAACGCTGTCTGCTTAGGAGGGGGGGGGTTATCATCGATTAATATGAGCCGTTTAATGCCATGTAGATGTAATTTATATATTTAGTTGGACTGTAGACTATTTACTTAGGGCTGACAAAGAGAGCGCAATTTTAATGAGCTTCTTCCCAGTTCAGCCCAACACCCACTTCTGCGAGCAAGGGCACGGTGAGCTTGGCGGCTGCCGACATTTTAAGCGGTAATTGTTCCCGCATCATTTCGACTTCTGCATCGGGGACTTCTAGCACCAGCTCATCGTGTACCTGCATAATTAAACGGCTTTGCAGGCCCTCCGCTTTAATCCAGTCTGCGACATTAATCATAGCGAGCTTAATCAAGTCAGCTGCTGTGCCTTGCATCGGTGCATTAATTGCGGCGCGTTCGGCTCCGGCGCGTCGGGCTGCGTTGGAGGATTTAATTTCTGGCAACCACAGGCGGCGGCCAAAGACGGTTTCTACATAGCCATATTCTTTGGCACTGGCGCGGATGTTTTCCATATATTGGGCCACACCGTTGAAACGCGCAAAGTAGCGGTCGATAAAGTTTTTGGCGGCGTCGCGCGGGATTTCCAGCTGGGCAGCAAGGCCAAATACGCCCATGCCGTAAATCAGGCCAAAGTTAATGCTTTTGGCGTAGCGGCGCTGCTCGCTGCTGACTTGATCAAGCGCCACGGCAAATACTTCGGCGGCGGTGGTGCGGTGGATATCTTCACCGGAGTTAAACGCGGCAATCATCGCTTCATCGCCAGATAGGTGCGCCATGATGCGCAGCTCGATTTGCGAGTAATCGGCGGACATAATTTGCCAGCCTTTTGGCGCAATAAAGGCTTCACGAATCTTGCGGCCTTCCATGCTTTTTACTGGGATATTTTGCAGATTAGGTTCGCTCGAGCTTAAACGTCCCGTAATTGCAACAGTCTGGTTATAGCTGGTATGCACACGGCCAGTACGTGGGTTGACCATCAGCGGCAGTTTATCGGTGTAAGTCGATTTCAGCTTGGACAGTGAGCGATGCTCGAGCAGCACTTTAGGCAACGGAAAGTCTTTAGCCAGCTCTTGCAACACTTCTTCATCGGTAGAGGGTGCGCCCTTGGGGGTTTTCTTGATCACGGGGAGCTTGAGCTGCTCAAAGAAAATTTCGCCAATTTGCTTGGGGCTGGATAGGTTGAACGGCTGCCCTGCTAAATTGTAAGCATTTTGCTCGAGTGCCAGTAGGCGCAGGCCAATTTCATGGCTTTGCTGATTGAGTTTCTGGCTATCGAGCAACACACCAGTGCGCTCCATCTCAAACAAGATGCTGCGTGATGGCATTTCGATTTCGCGGTAAACATGGGCCAGCCCGCCAGTCAGTCGCGGCAGCAGAGCGTGGGCCAGTTGCAAGGTAATGTCGGCGTCTTCGGCGGCGTAAGTGCTGGCGATATCGACGGCAACTTCATCAAAGCCAATTTGTTTAGCGCCCTTGCCGCACAGCTCTTCAAATTTAATCGTGGCAATGCCCAGCTCGCGCTCGGCTTGCGCATCCATACTGTGTTTTTCGTGGCTGGCCAGCACGTAAGACATCAGCAGCGTATCGTCTTCGACCCCCGCCAGTGCGATGCCGTGATTGGCAAAAATATGCTGATCGAATTTTAAATTCTGGCCGAGTTTTTTATGCTCGGCGGATTCTAGCCAAGGTTTAAGCTTGGCGAGTGTGGCATCCAGCGGTAGTTGATCGACAGCATCTGGCCCACGATGGGCGAGTGGCAAGTAGGCGGCGTGGCCTTCGCTGATGCAAAACGACATGCCGACTATTTGTGAGTTTAAAGCGTCCAAACCGGTGGTTTCGGTATCGAGCGATACGATCCGAGCCGCTAGCAGTTGCGCTAGCCAGCTGTCTAGCTCGGCATCTGTCAGTATCGTTTGGTAGTTGCGCTCTACAGGTGGACGTGGTGTTTCGACAACTTCGAAAACTGGGGCGCTGCTTTTCACTTCTTCTTTGCTAACAGGGCTATTGCTTGCTACCAAGCTAAATAAATCGTCGCTGGCAGGGGCTGGAATGGAAGCCGCAGCTGCTTTGCTTTCTGCTTCGCGGATCCAGCTGCGGAAGTTAGCTTGGCGGAAAATACCCAGCAGCGTGTTCCAGTCTTCGGGCTGTGGTTCAAGATCGGCAAATTGCTGTGGTAATTCGCTGCTTAAATCTAGATCACATTTAATGGTGACCAGCTGCTTGGCCATGGGCAGCCATTCTAGCGTTTTGCGTAAATTCTCACCCACTACGCCTTTGATGGCATCTGCATTGGCCATCACGGCATCGAGTGTTTGGTACTCATCGAGCCATTTTTTTGCGGTTTTTGGGCCGCATTTTGGTACGCCAGGTACGTTATCTACGGTATCGCCAATCAGTGCGAGGTAATCGACAATTTGCTCAGGGCGCACGCCAAATTTATTGATGACGCCTTCGATATCGAGCACTTCTTCGGTCATCGAGTTTTCGATACGCACATATTGATTAACCAGCTGTGCCATATCTTTATCGCCGGTGGACATAATGGTAGTAATACCGTGTTCTGTACCCCAGCTTGCAAGTGTACCAATCACATCGTCAGCTTCTACACCATCCACCATCAGTATCTTGATACCAAATGCTTTCACTGCGGCATGAATCGGCGCAATTTGCACACGCAATTCATCGGGCATAGATGGGCGATGCGCCTTGTATTCGCTGTATAAATCGTCGCGGAAGGTTTTGCCTTTGGCATCAAATACGCAGGCGATATAATCGGCTGGTGTTTGCTGACGCAGCTTTTTCAGCATATTAACAAAGCCGTACAAAGCATTGGTGGGCGTGCCGTCTGGAGCTGCCAGATCACGGATCGCATGGAAGGCTCGGTAGAGGTAGGAGGAGCCGTCAATTAAAAGCAGGGTCGCCATGCGATGAAACTCTCTATACTTGGTGTAAGAAAAACAGCGGGGTATTTGTGATCTTGGCTTAAGCCATTGTTTGGCTTTGATGTTAAGCCATCAATAAATCCAGCGTATTATAAGGCCTAAGCTATTGAGCCGTTGTGTTTAATGTGTCAGCTTAGATCTAGATATCTGCTCATAAAAAGCGTTACTTGCGCTGCCCGCTGTAAAGAATAAACCAGACTCGAGCAAGTAGCTCGTGCTGGTCTCAAAAGGAAACCACACCATGCGCCTGATTTTACTTAGCCTATTAGTAAGTAGCTCTGTCTACGCAGCCCAACCTAGCGACGTACCGCCTCCATTACCTGCCACAGAAAGCGAGGGCAAAGTGCTGGAAGCGCCGGAAGTGCGCGTGATTGAAAAATCAGATGCAACGATTGCTGAGTATCGCTTGCGAGGGAAACTTTATATGGTGAAAGTAACGCCAAAAGTTGGCCCCCCTTACTTCTTGGTAGATAAGGAAGGGCAGGGGCGTTTTGATCGCAGCGATGATTTGGGTGGTAGTAATTTATCTGTGCCACGTTGGGTTATTTTTGAATTTTGAGTTGAATCTATGTCCGTTTTTACTACCGTGACTGCGGAAGACCTCGGTCCCTTCCTGAAGCGTTACTCCATTGGCAGCTTGCTGGAGCTTAAAGGTATTGCCGCTGGCATTACCAATACCAATTACTTTGTAACAACGACGCACGGTCGTTATGTGCTGACATTATTTGAAAATCTGGCTGCGGATGAATTGCCTTTTTATGTCAATTTAATGGCCCATCTCGCTCATCATGGCATTGCCGTGGCCGCGCCGATTGCTAATCTGGATGATCAATATGTGGATGTGCTGAATGGCCGCCCAACATTGTTAGTGCAATGCGTGCCCGGTACGGTGGTAGACGAGCCGAATGCAACACAATGCGCCGAAGTTGGGGAAATGCTGGCGCAAATGCATTTGGCGGCACGTAGCTATCGCGGGCAAATGAGTAATCCACGTGGTGCTGATTGGTGGAATGTAACTGCGCCGCAATTATTTGATTTGATGGATAAGGCTGATGCAGAGCAGCTGCGGGCCGAGCTGAGCTTGCAAGCTGAGCATCATTTTGATGGCCTGCCGCAGGGCGTGATCCATGCTGATTTGTTCAGAGATAACGTGTTATTAAATGGCGATCATGTGGGTGGTTTTATTGATTTTTACTACGCATGTAATGACACCTTGTTGTATGACTTGGCAATTACACTGAACGATTGGTGTGTTACAGAATCTGGAGATATTGATTCGGAGCGTGCCAGCGCTTTATTGCAAGGCTATCAAGCGGTTCGCACACTACAAGCTGACGAAATTGCGGCTTGGCCCGTGTTATTGCGTGCTGCAGCACTGCGTTTCTGGGTTTCCCGCTTGTATGATTTTCATAAGCCCGCGGCAGGCGAAATGACCTTTGCTAAAGATCCACTGCATTTTCAGCGGGTGATTAGCGCGCATGCAGAACGTCAGGATTTCTGGCTGTGAAGATTTTTCTCGATGAGCTGAATTATTTATTGGATGCCGCCGGGGTTTTAACAGGTAAGGATACGGCGGCTTATTGTTTAGATCAGCGTCGCCGTTATCAGGGGGCTGCACTGGCTGTGGCAAGGCCGCGCTCCAGCACTGAAGTGGCTGCTGTTGTTCAATTGTGTGCCCGGCATGGTGTGGCGATTGTTCCTCAGGGAGGCAATACCAGCTTATGCGGTGGAGCAACGCCTGATGCTTCGGGTGCTGCACTGATTTTATCGCTGGAGCGGATGAATCAGGTACTGGAAGTTGATGCAGATAACAACACCATTACGGTTGAAGCAGGGGCCGTTCTGGCCGATGTGCAGGCGGCGGCAAGGGCGGCGAATCGTCTGTTTCCGGCGGAATGGGCCGCTGCGGGTTCTTGCCGGATTGGTGGTGCTTTGGCAACCAATGCTGGCGGCGTTAATGTTTTGCGTTACGGCAATATGCGTGAGCTGACGCTGGGCTTGGAGGTGGTGCTGGCCAGTGGCGAAATCTGGAATGGCTTGCGGGGTTTAAGAAAAGACAATACAGGCTATGATTTAAAGCAGCTGTTTGTAGGATCAGAAGGCACATTGGGCGTGATTACCCGGGCGGTGTTGCGGCTTTATCCTCTGCCAACGGCGCATGCAACGGCACTTGTGGCGGTGGATGATCCTACCGCAGCGGTGGATCTGCTGCGCGGAGTGCAAGCCGCAGTAGGCGATAGGGTGACGTCTTTTGAGTTGATTTCCCGGCCCTGTTTTGAATTATTGGCTAAACAATGCCCGAATTTGCCTCACCCTTTTAGCCCTTTGCCTGAGTGGGCGGTGCTGGTTGAGTTATCAGATGGCGGGGATAGCCATGTACTGACAGATCAGCTTGCTGAAGTTTTACATATTATGGGCTGCGATCATGCTTTGCTTGCGCAAAATAGCAGGCAAGCGAAGGATTTTTGGCGGTTGAGGGAGCATATCCCCGAAGCGCAACGCAGAGAGGGTGTAAGTATCAAGCATGATATTAGTGTGCCAGTGGGAAATATCCCGGCATTTCTAAATGAATGCGGGCATCAATTGCAATTGGCATTTAATGATGCGGTAATTATTGCTTTTGGACATTTAGGCGATGGCAATTTACATTACAACGTTTTTCGCACAGATAAAACGTCTGCTTTATATGCAGATGAGCCTATGGTCAATGATATTGTTTATTCATGTGTTGCAGATCACAATGGCAGTATCAGTGCAGAACATGGAATTGGGCAATTAAAACGCCATCATTTAGCTAAATATAGAAATCCTTTAGAATTAGCGCTGATGAAGAAAATAAAACAAGTGTTTGATCCTGCACAAATAATGAACCCGGGTAAAGTATTTATCGATTAGATATTATGTAATCATTTTCTTATATATTAAGTTTCGGTCTATTGTGTATATGAATTAACTTACATTATGCGTAGAATTACTTTTCATAACTACTAAAATGAATCAGGCATGAGCGAGTCCAATCCCAGCCATTTTAAAGCGACTGAGCGTCCTGACTGGCGTGTTGGTGAACATCAGAGTCGTTTTGATCCCCTTCTAGATTGTTTAGCCGAGCTAACACGCATTCATGGCAGTCCGTGGACCTGTGAGGCTTTGTCCGCAGGTTTGCCGCTTACAGATAATTTATTGTCACCTTCCCTCGTGCCGCGTGCGGCGGCTCGGGCGGGTTTGTCTGCCCGCGTGGTGCGCCGTTCCTTACAGGAACTACCTACCAGTCTGTTCCCTGTTATTTTGTTATTAAAAGATCGTGGTGCTTGCTTATTGCTAGAGTGGGCCGAAGCAGGGCTGGCCCGCGTTTGCTTTCCGGAAACGGGTGAATCCTCTGAGCTGATTGATGCAGAAACATTGGCCGAATCGCATAACGGGATTGTTATTTTTGTCCGACCTAAATTCAGGTTTGAAACGCGCGCGCCCGAGCATGGCTCGGTGCGTAGCCGTCACTGGTTTTGGGGGGTGGTGCAGGATAACTGGCGCTTATATCGTGATGCCCTGCTGGCCGCTTTGCTGATTAATCTTTTGGCTTTGGCCATGCCGCTGTTTTCTATGAATGTATACGACCGAGTGGTCCCCAATCATGCCCTGGAAACGCTGTGGGTGTTGGCGATTGGCGCATTGGCCGTATTGTGTTTTGATTTTATTTTGCGAACGATTCGCGGCCACATTATTGATGTGGCATCCAAGCGCATTGATGTCACCTTATCTGCCTTGATCATGGAGCGGGTCTTGGGCCTGCGTATGGAGGCACGCCCTGCATCGGTGGGCTCATTTGTGGCTAATTTGCGGGCGTTTGAATCGGTGCGTGATTTCATCGCCTCGGCGTCGATTACCACCTTGGTTGATTTACCTTTTGTGCTGATTTTCTTGTTGGTTATGGTGTGGATTTCTCCGTGGCTGGCGGTGCCTGCCATGGTAGGAATTGTGTTAGTGGTGGTGTTTACGTTGCTTGCCCAAGACAAAATGCAGGAAATGGTTGAGCTTACACAGCGCGCATCGGCTCAGCGTAATGCCACCTTGGTTGAAGGCTTGGTGGGGATTGAAACAATTAAGGTGATGGGGGCAGAAAGTGAGTTTCAGCGCCGCTGGGAGCGTTCAACGCATTTTCTGGCGCAAGTAGGCTCAAAACTTAAATTGCTTTCATCAACCACGGTTAATTTTGCTTCGCTGATTAGCCAGTTGGTGAGCGTGGTTGTGATTATTGTGGGGGTGTATTTACTCACCGAAAATATGGTGACGATGGGGGGGATTATCGCCGCTTCTATGTTGTCAGGCCGAGCTTTAGCGCCGCTTGGGCAAGTGGCGGGTTTGTTGATGCAGTACCAAAACGCACGCACTTCCTTGGCTGGTATTGAATCGCATATGAAGTTGCCGGTTGAGCGGCCGGCAGACAGTAATTTCTTGCACCGTGAATCGTTCCGGGGGGATATCGAGTTTAAAAATGTCAGCTTTGGTTATGCCGGTAGCGATGAAAAAGTACTTAATAATGTATCGTTTAAATTAAAAGCCGGTGAAAAAATGGCCATTATTGGCCGGATTGGCTCGGGTAAAACCACGATAGAAAAACTGATTCTTGGCCTTTATTACCCTACAGAAGGCGCGGTGCTGATTGATGGTGTGGATACCCGGCAAATCGATCCAGCAGAGCTGCGCCGCGCCATCGGCCATGTGCCGCAAGAGCCCATCTTGTTTTACGGTACTTTGCGCCAGAATATTGCGATGGGTGCACCGTTTGCGGATGACGCCAGTATTTTGGCCGCTGCTGAGCTGGCCGGGGTGAAGGAGTTTTCAGATCTGCACCCGCGTGGCTTTGATATGTTGATTGCCGAGCGGGGAGATTCCTTATCGGGCGGGCAGCGGCAAACGGTTTCTATTGCTCGTGCCATGTTGAATGATCCACCGATGTTGTTGCTCGATGAGCCAACCAGTGCCATGGATCATTTGTCTGAAGAAAAACTAAAGGCACGCTTAAAAGCATATGTGATGCAAAAAACACTGCTATTGGTGACGCACCGTACCTCACTGCTCGATTTAGTCGATCGTTTGATTGTGTTAGACCAAGGCCAAGTAGTGGCAGATGGGCCTAAGGCACAGGTGATTGAGGCGTTACAGCAGGGCAGAATAGGCAGGACCAGCTGATGATGCAGATTGAAAGCACAAAGCCCGGTTTTTGGAAAAAAAACTGGCAAAAAGTAGTGAGCCAAAGTTCATATTGGTTTGATCGCTATCTGTTTCGCGGCGAAGCCGACACGATGGTCGATCATAGCGATTTTGTGGCCGATGCCAATTGGGTCATTGTTGAGCAAAGTCCTCGCGGAGCCAGAGTTTTAGTCTGGACTTCGGCATTTACCGTGCTGGTTGTGCTGCTCTGGGCTGGCTTTGCAAAAATTGATGAAGTAACGCGTGGCGAAGGCAAGGTGATTCCTTCACGGCAGATTCAGGTGATTCAAAGCCTGGATGGCGGGATTGTTAAGGAGATTTTAGTCAGAGAAGGCCAGCAGGTAAAAATGGGCCAATTACTGGTGACGATTGATCCAACACGCTTTGTGTCATCGCTTAAAGAAAATCGTGCGCAATATTTATCTTTGAAAGCCAAGGCTGCACGTCTTGAGGCTTTGTCTTCTGGTTTGCCCTTTATTGTTCCTGCCGAAGTACAAGCAGAATCACCTGAGATTGTGATTCAGGAGCGGGGCTTGTATGAATCCCGCAAGGCTGAAATGAATGCTCTGATCAGTGGTGCACAGCAGCAGCTGGTGCAGCGTGGGCAAGAGCTGAATGAAGCGCGTGCAAGGCGTGAGCAAGCAGGGCAGGGCTACGCGCTCACTTTGCGTGAGCTGGAAGCTACCAAGCCGCTCTTGAAAAGTGGCGCGGTGTCTGATGTGGAAGTCTTGCGCTTAGAGCGTGATGTATCGCGTTATTTGGGTGAGCGAGATTCCGCAGGATCACAAATCCCACGTATTCAATCGGCAATGAGCGAGGCAGGCAGCAAAATCCGTGAAGTAGAGCTGGTTTTCAGAAATCAGGCTCGCTCAGAATTAGGTGAAACAGTCGGCAAGCTCAACAGCCTTACCGAGGGCAGCGTGGCCTTGGCTGATCGGGTAAAGCAATCTGAAATCCGCTCTCCCGTAAATGGCACGGTGAAGCAGTTGCAAGTAAATACCGTGGGTGGGGTGGTGCAACCGGGTAAGGATATTATTGAAGTTGTGCCAGGCGATGACGCGCTATTACTGGAGGCACGTATCTTGCCGAAAGATATCGCCTTTTTGCGGCCTGGCGCGCCAGCAATTGTGAAGTTTACTGCCTATGATTTCTCTATCTATGGCGGGCTTGATGCAAAGCTGGAACACATTAGTGCAGATACCGTGGTGGATGAAAAAGGGAACGCTTTTTATATTGTAAAAGTAAGAACGAATGCCAGTTTTTTGAAGGCTGGGGATAAAAAGCTACCCATTATTCCGGGTATGGTGGCCGAAGTTGATATTCTGACTGGTAAAAAGACGGTGCTGTCCTATCTGTTGAAACCGGTACTCCGAGCAAAATCTAATGCGTTGACTGAGCGATGAACTTCTCTATTTTAACTGCCGATGACTCCTTGTTTGCTCATATTCAGCAAGGCACTCAACAAGATTTTTTGAGGTTGGATGCTTTATCTGCGTTAAATCAGGTATCAGATCGTGTGGTGCTGGTTGATTTGGCCAAACCCGGCTTGCCTGTGCTGAGCGATATGATTTGGCTGACCTACACTTTATCTAATCAGGTTATTTTTTTAAGCTCAACACCAAGCGATGCGGAGCATTTGGCGGCATTAACGGCTGGTGCTCGTGGTTACTGTCATGCTTATGCTTCGAGTGAATCTCTTCAAGCTATTTTGAGCGTCGTGATTGCAGGAGGAGTATGGGCTGGCCCTGCTATTTTGCAGGCGCTGATTCGATCAATGAATAAGTTGTTTGTGCCTAAAGATACTCAAGCTTGGATGGCGCCCTTAACGGCCAGAGAGCGCGAAGTGGCGCAGCTAGCATCCAATGGCAGCGTAAATAAAGATATTGCCCGTGAATTAGGTATTACCGAAAGGACGGTTAAGTTTCACCTCAGCCTGATTTTTGAAAAGCTAAATGTGAGTGATCGCTTGCAACTTGCATTGTTGGCGAAAGGAATTCGCTAAGTGCTTGATGCCGCAGCGTAAGTCATACAGAAAGGCCCCGTTGATACGGGGCCTTTTTCTGATCGGCGGCATATGCTGCTGTACTTAGGTACAGTAGGAATTCAATTGTTATGGGACTAGCCTGAAGCCTAACTTATTCAATGGTTGAGCGATCATGGCCGAGCAAATTAGTGTAAGCAAACCTCATGCTACTGTTGTCAATATCAATGGCAGTGCTTTTTTGAGAGATGCAACAGGGAAGTCAGTGCCTTTAAAAGAAGGCCAGCAATTGAATGAGAATGAAATCTTTGTGACCTCGGTCGATGGGCGAGTGCAGCTGCTGATGCCTAATGGCGAGCTGCTCGAAATTGGCGGAGACCGAACAGTACAAATTGATGCCCAAATGCTGGGTAGTGCACCGGTCGATACGGCCTCGGCAGCGATTGCTGATCTGAATGCTTCAACTGATCAAATTGCTGCAGCTATCGCCAGCGGTCAGGATTTAAGCACAGAATTAGAAGCAACCGCGGCGGGCTTGGCAGGTGGCGCAGGTGCTGAGGATGGGCATTCCTTTGTGCAATTAGGCCGTATTACAGAAGGCGTTGATCCACTGGCTTTTAATTTTGCCGGGTCTGATGTAGGTACGCTTGATTTACCTCTGATTACCGCCTTGCCTGTTCAAGCCAGCCCAAATCCGGCTATTTTAGGGCCAGACAATGTGAGTGGTGCAGAAGGCGCTGTTATTGCAGGTAATGTACTAAGCAATGATGCAGACGCTGATGGCCCGCTCACCGTGACAGGCTTTACTGTGGCTGGTCTGGCAGAAGTATTTACTGCCAGCCAGTTAGCCAGCATTCCCAATGTGGGCAGCGTGGTCATCGCACCCAATGGCGATTTCACCTTTACACCGCTTACTAATTACAACGGCCCTGTACCTGTGATTACCTACAGCGTTGTGGATCCGGTGGGTGGAACAGGTAGCAGCACATTAACGCTGACCGTCACGCCGGTTGATGATCCGGCTAATTTACAAGCGGATAGTGCAACCGTGCTCGAAGACACGCCTGCTACAGGTAATGTGTTGAGCAACGATAGCGATCCTGATGGCGCTTTAACCGTTACAGGCTTCACTATTGCAGGCTTGCCAAATACATTCACGACTGGCCAGCCAGCCCTTATCCCTAATGTTGGCACACTAACTATTGCCCCCAATGGTGATTACACCTTTACCCCTGTTAACAACTTCAACGGCCCAGTGCCTGTGATTACCTACAACGTGGTTGATCCTCAGGGAGGTACAGGCAGCAGCACGCTAACGCTGACTGTTACACCAGTTGATGATCCGGCTAATTTACAAGCAGATAGCGCAACCGTGCTCGAAGACACACCTGCCACAGGCAATGTGCTGAGCAACGATAGCGATCCTGATGGCGCTTTAACCGTTACAGGCTTCACTATTGCAGGCTTGCCCGATGCATTCACGACTGGTCAGCCCGCCCTTATCCCTAGTGTTGGTACGCTGATTATTGCCCCTAATGGTGATTACACCTTTACCCCGGCCAATAATTACAACGGCCCTGTGCCTGTGATTACCTATAACGTTGTCGATCCATTGGGAGGTACAGGCAGCAGCACCCTAACGATTGCCATTACACCCGTAGATGATCCCGTTATCAGCCAAATCGAAGTGGGCACACCGGGTGTGGCGGACGACAATGTGGTTGAAGGCAACAGCCTTGTTTTCAACGTTACGCTCAGCATTGCCACAACAAAACCAGAAACCTATGCGTTTAATTTAGGTGGGGGCTCTGCTAGCCCCGCCGATTACGGCAGTGCAACTTTTAGTAATGGTGTCACTTACGACCCTGCTACTGGCTTGATTACCGTTCCCGCAGGCGTAACGGGCTTCGCCGTCACCTTGCCAACGGTTGATGATGCCTTGGTTGAAATTAGTCCAGAAACCGTGCCATTAACTATCGGTGGCGTTTCAGCCACTGGCGGCATTCTAGATAACGACAGCCCAGCCATTGCGGGCATCGAAGTCGGCAATCCTGGTGTGGCGGATGACAACGTCGTTGAAGGCAATAATCTGGTCTTCAACGTGACCTTGAGTACGGCAACGACCAAGGTTGAGACTTATGCCTTTAATTTGGGTGGTGGCACCGCATCTACCGCCGATTACGGCACCGCCACCTTCAGTAACGGCGTGACGTATAACGCGACGACAGGTTTGATCACTGTTCCAGCAGGCGTCACTAGTTTCGCAGTGACCTTGCCAACTGTTGATGATGCCTTGGTTGAAATCAGTCCAGAAACTGTGCCATTAACCATCGGTGGCGTTTCAGCCACGGGTGGCATTCTAGATAACGACAGCCCAGCCATTGCCGGCATTGAAGTCGGCAATCCCGGTGTGGCGGATGACAACGTCGTTGAAGGCAATAATCTGGTCTTCAACGTGACCTTGAGCACAGCAACGACCAAGGTTGAGACTTACGCCTTTAATTTGGGTGGTGGCACCGCATCAACCGCCGATTACGGCACCGCCACCTTCAGTAACGGCGTGACGTACAACGCCACAACGGGCTTGATCACTGTTCCAGCAGGTGTCACTAGTTTCGCAGTGACTCTACCAACGGTTGATGATGCCTTGGTTGAAATCACTCCAGAAACAGTCCCACTAACCATCGGTGGAGTAAGCGCCACCGGTGGCATTCT
>NZ_JBHTBQ010000005.1:0-24688 GCF_042664895.1 Iodobacter arcticus | reverse complement strand
AATCGCCATAATCTGGCTGTCGGAATAACGTGCTGCTTTCATGTAGAGCTCCTCAAAGACTGCGAGAAAATTCTACTTAAAAATGAGCTGGTTTTGTGGGGGGATTACCAGCAACTGATTAGCCCGAAATTGAGCCAGCGTGACTACAACGGCCAAGTCGGCGAGGCATTGGTAGGTGTGAAAGTGATGAACAAAGTCATAGGACTAGGTATGCCTATTCTCCAGAGTATCAATTAATACCGGAAACCCTGTTGGGAAAAGGCTTACCTAAGATTGATTTGAGCAACAACGCCGGTTGAGTGGTCAAAATTGATATTTCGCTCAGCGAACATCTCCTCAATTTCACAGTAACTGAGTTTGTAGGCCAGATAATAGCGAAGGGGCTGCATGATGATATCCGATGGATAATGTCGCCCAGAGAAGTTAAATGTCATGCAGTGGATACTCCAAATCAATATTCGAATATCATCAACACTTTAGTTTACTTCGTCAACTTTGCGACAGAACCGATTATAACGCTAGTACCTCTTTGAGCTTTTGCTGGATAAATTGCTGTATAGACAGTATCAGCACCGCAATTCCACAAGCGATAAAAATGTTCTCAATAGTAAAGTGATAAAAATCGACCAACCCTCCTGAAATAACCATACCTAAAGGTAAGGATAGGCGAGTAATAACGCGGTAAATACTCATTACTCGACCACGTTTATCATCTGGGGTGTTGGTTAATATGGCTGTTTCTATCATGGTATTGATTAGTCCAAAACAGCTGCCACAAGCAATGAATAATATTAAGGATAAATAAATATTTTTACTTACTCCGAGCGCAATAAGTAAGAAACCAAAAAATAGATAACTGTTACGGCCCAAAGCAGACCAGTCTTGTACTCTGGACTTAAAAAAAGGCAAAGATAGGTAGCCGATTAATCCTCCGCCACCAAAAGCTGCGATTAAATATCCATACCAATAGTCTGGAACGGATAAGATTTGTTCAACATAAAAAGGCAGTAGGATAACAAAAGGACCAATAAGAAAGTTGACCCCGCCAATGAGTAACAATAAAGATTTCAGAGATTTTTTTTCGCTGATATACATCAACCCTTGCTTCATGCCTGCGATGATTTTTTTTGAATCTGATAAAGTGTGTGTTGCTTTTACGGGCTTAGCTTCCTGCTGAGGAAGTTTTATTCGCGATTCACTCAAGGCGGAAAGATAAAATGACAGGCTATTAGCTATTAAGATAGAGATAATCCCAAATTGACTATAGAGTAATAATCCTATGCCCTGACCAATTAATACTGCGCCTTGAATAGTGGCATTTTTGATGGAATTGGCAAGAGGAAGCTGCTCTTTTGCAACCACATTGCTCAGTAATGCAGAGTAAGCAGGATCATATAAGCCTAAAACAGCACCTAACACTAGTTGCATCAAGAGTACTAATGTAATAAGCAAATAGAGCTGATCAGGAAAGAAATAGAAAGCTAGTGGCAATAAAATAGATGCTGTCCCGGCGAGTAAATCACTGGATATTATGATGGTCTTACGGCAATAAATATCGGCAAGGGCTCCTCCTAGCGGAGAAAAAATGGCGATAAAAAGAGAAAATAACATCGCTGATAGTCCCATAACTGAAGCCAAGCCTACCTGCTCTTTTAACCAAAAAATGAGTACTATTGATGTAATTTGGCTACCAAACTGACTGATGAACTGGCCCAACCACATATATTTAAAATTACGGCGAGCGTCCTTATCCGATAATGATATGTTCAATTGCGTGCTCCAACCCGACCATAGGTCGGGTTTTTGAAATTAAGAATAGGAGTGCTTAACGTGATGAGCTGACTAAATCAGCTCGAAAATAGCTTCAAATATCGATCCGCCAAATACCATAGCTGGGTGTTTGGTTTCACCATTAAGTAAAACAACCAGCTGAACATCATCATGAGCTAAT
Organism: Iodobacter arcticus; assembly: GCF_042664895.1. NCBI lineage: Bacteria > Pseudomonadati > Pseudomonadota > Betaproteobacteria > Neisseriales > Chitinibacteraceae > Iodobacter > Iodobacter arcticus. The sequence continues at coordinate 22,737 of NZ_JBHTBQ010000005.1, read as the reverse complement.
ATGGCAGCTTCGTGTCCAAGCATATCTCCTACGTGCCCTAGATGTCCCTCAATGTTGAAAATTCCCAAACCAGCCTGGATATGTTGATCCAAACTCACGTGCGCGGGTAAGTCTATAAAATCCAAGCGCTGCTTTTGCATCTCTTGACTCAAGAGTCGCCCATCGTTGATGGCTGCCTGCCAGGTGAGCAGATCTTCAACAGTAGAAATTAATCCTCCGGCCGCCCAAGTGAAGCTGGTGTCTTTATTGGGTAAAGGATTTAGCTGCTTGTCATGCCCTGATGCTAGGCTTTTCTGACATGCATTATTATCTGCAAAATGAGTGTTTTGTAAACCAAGTGGCGCAGTGATACGGTTAAAAAGCAGCTGTTCAAATTTTTCTCCGGTGACTTTTTCGATAATAAGCCCGAGTAAAATATAACCGCTGCTGGAATATCGCCATTGTGAATGAGTTTCAAGAAGAGGTGGGGTCACTGAAGTATTAAAATAGCGGAGCAGTTCTTCAGGTTCCCATATTTTTTCAGGTTGATTTAGACAAATGTCTTTAAACTCACCATTGTTAATATAATCCTCTAGCCCAGAGGTGTGGTTAAGTAATTGTCTGACAGTGATCTTTTTATCTATGCCTGAGTTGTTGATCAAGCTAGGACTTAAGATATCTCCGACTGCTTGGGTTAGTGAGATCTTCCCCTCATCAACCAACTGTAGGATAAGAGTAGCGACAAAAGTTTTTGATAAGCTACCGATCCTGAATTGATGATTTTTAGTTAACTTAGCTTGTGTTTGGGTATTGGAGATGCCCCGGCAGCAGATGACAGTTTCTCCGTTAGGAAAGCGCGCACCGAGTACTAATCCAGGTATTTCATATTGTGTAAGAATTTTGTCTATGCCAGTTTGTAGTTTTTGTTCAAACGCCTGGTCTACTTTAGGCATGTTTTTATCGTATTTTAGGTGAATATAATCTATCAACTCCTTGTTGATATGAGCAAGCCACTGCTGAGCTAGATCCGTCGCTAGGCGATTGTTGTTATAATGGAGTTCGATATGAAGTTGACCTCCTCTAATTGAACCAGAAATGTCCATAACATGTTGCAATGGCGGACGTAGAGCGGGTAAATCAAATTTAGCAACATCGACGATTCGGCTCCGCTGACTTTGTCGGTCAAAGGTACCGTAATAATTGAAACTGGCTTGTGGCATTATGTTGCTATACGTTTCAGTTATGCTCTTATTACTGGGTAGATAGTTGAGTACACCATAGCCTAAGCCTTTATTAGGGGCTTGTTGTAATATACTTTTTGTTTTGGCTATATCTAGTAATAAGGGGCAGGGCTTATTTTGTGCCAACACCAAAGGATAAATGCTGGTAAACCAACCCACTGTCCGACTGACATCTAGAGTGTCAAAACATTCCTCTCGGCCATGGTTTTCAATGATAACGGAATACTGGTTTGCACCAAATATATTAGCCATGGCCCTAGCGTGTAGGGTTAACAGTAGTTCGTGTACAGCTATGCCTTGGTGGATATTTTGTCTCAATAGTGCCTTGGTTTGTGATTGGCTCAGTACAAGGCTTATGTTGTCTGTATCAGTCTGCTCTTTGCTTGGTGCAAAGCGAAAGGCAGAGTTCAGGGCTTGATCTGTCTGGCACCATAATTCTCGTTCTTGCTGCAATGTTTCACTCTTGCTAAATTTATGAAGTTGTTGTGACCATTGCTGCAATGAACTGGTTTTACTGCCTAGGTCTACTTTTTTTCCGGCGAGTAGCTGTTGATAGGATTTTTCAATATCATCGAGTAAAATCCACCATGAAACAGTATCGACGATCAAGTGATGAGCAAGAAGAAATACATGGTCATCGCTAGTTTCTGCTTTGAAAATAATGCCTTGCAACAGTGGGGATTTATTGAGCCAGCTTTGGTTGGCTAGTGCGTTCATATGAATAGCCATTAATGTATGGTCAATTTTTTCCAGATGAATGCAATGAAAATCAATAGATATGTTTGGGGTTAATACTTCTTGCCGCCATTGCTTTGAGTCTATGTCATAAACAAATGATGAGCGTAAACTATCATGTTGCTTCATGACCTCTTGCATTGCTTGTTGCAGGGTTGCTTGGTGAATCTTATCAGTAAAGGATAAGAGTGCGTGTTGGAAAAATTTGTTCTTATCCCCTTGATAATGATTAAAAAACCACTGTTGTATAGGGGTTAGTGGTACTTGCCCTTGAACTTGGATATTGTCTTCTTGCAATGCATAAGTGACGTGTTGACTTAGCTGCTCTATGGTTGGATATTGCAAGATATGGTTAGCTTTTATCTTTAACCCCAATTTCTTTAATTCAGCAACGGTTTGAATCGCTTTTATCGAATCGCCGCCAAGTTCAATGAAGCTTTGTGTTTGATTAATGTGGTTTATATTAAGGATTCTTTTCCAGATACTCGCTATGCTAGCTTCAATGTCCTTGCTATTTGGTAGACTAATTATGCCTCCTTTTTGTTGTTCTGACAGTTTACGTAAGGCGCTGCTGTCCACTTTATTATTGGGAGTCATGGGAAACGTGCGTAAGGCCGTAAAAGTGGAAGGAATCATGTACTTGGGGAGTGTGCTTGATAGTGCTTGGCGGATAATACTTTCATCATCAGCAACCCCAATATAATAAGCACTCAGGTATTGTTGGCTGGCCTTACCATTGACCAAAACTCGGGCATCTGCGATCTGCTCAAGCTGTAGTAATTGATGTTCAATTTCCATGGGTTCTATTCGGTAACCGCGAATTTTAACTTGGTCATCCTTCCTTCCGAGAAATTCAATATTACCGTCGGCGAGCCTACGGGCAAGATCGCCGGTTTTATACATAGGTAATTCAGGCATATGTGGGTTTTGGGTAAAATATTGCTTGGTTAATCCCGTCTGATTGAGATAACCATGAGAGACACCTAACCCTGAAATGTACAATTCACCGGAAATACCCGCAGGTAATTGCTGCAGGTGAGGATCCAATACATCTAAGCGGAGGTTACTGATTGCTTTACCAATAGGGATCGGTTTGTTATTTTGCTTTAAGTCTGCCCAAGCAGAGGCTGACACTTCAAAAACACTGGCACAGACGGTGGTTTCAGTCGGGCCATAAGCATTAATATACCTGACCTTATCCAACCATTTTTCTACCAGAGTGTGATCAGTCGTCGATCCGGCAGTCAATAATGTTTTCAGACTATTCAGGTGCTCAGGGGTCAGTTGTCGGACATAAGTGGGGGGGAGTACAGTTACTGTGACTTGCTGTTGATTCAAATAGTCTTCAAAATCATGAGTATCTAATATTATCTCCTCGGTGATGAGCACCAAAGTACTGCCGCTTAATAACGTAATAAATATTTCAAAAATTGAAGCATCGAATGAACAATTGGCAAACTGTAAAAAGCGATCATTCGCGGTGAGGTTAAGATAAACTTTAAAATGCTGTGCAAGATTCACGACCCCTAGGTGATGCCCTAACGTACCCTTAGGTTTCCCCGTCGAACCAGAAGTATAGATAATATAGGCTAAGTCATTAGTGGCGGGAATTAGCGGGAGGTTGTTACTATCAAAATTGATAATCTGGGGAGCATCGGCGTTTATCCAACAAATATCCTTAAAAATGTGACTTAAATTGTCATCTTCCTTGTTAGTGTTGCTCAACACAAAACTAATACCGCTATCAGCAATAATGTATTCCTTTCGTGCTTGGGGATAACTTATTTCTAGTGGTAAATAAATGGCCCCTAATTTTAAAATAGCTAATGCACTGGTGATCATTAAGGGAGACCTTGGCATATGACAGCCAATGACATCACCTGGTTTGACGCCTAATGTTTGCATATATCTAGCAAGCTGGTTAGCTTGACGGTTAAGGCTTTCATAACTTATTTTTTGTTCGAAAAAAGACAGTGCAATAGTGCTTGGGGCTATTTTTGCTTGATTTTCAAAACAACCGACGATATTAGGCTCATTGATCGGGCTATCATTTGGACGCAAATCATCAATGAGTTGCAGTTGCTCAGCAGCGGTTAATAGTGAAATATTAGCCAGTTTGATATCTGGCTGTGCTAAAACCATCCTGACAATAGTGGTAAAGTGCTGGCCTAAGCGAGAGACAGTTGCTGACGTAAATAGGTCTTCGTCATAAATAATATTACAGTGTAAAAGACCCTCTGATTCTATCCATTTAAAGGTTAAATCATACCAGGGCGTATGTTGTAGAGTTGGCAGTTCGGACAAGATGAGTTGTTTATTTTTTTGCTTAATTTGTTCAAAATTTTGTAGCATGAATATAGTATCGAATAGTGGGGCTCGGCTCATATCCCTTGGAAGATCCAAAGCGTTAACTAAATCTTCTAGTCCATAGGATTGATGGTCGAGTGCATCATTGATATTGTTTGTAGTCTGTCTTAAAAATTCATTAAAGCTCAGTTTGTCATCACATTGACTCCTCAAAGGTAATGTATTGACAAACATACCCATTAACGGATTCAAATCCGGATGATCTCGCCCAGCAGTGGGGAAGCCGACGACAATATCTTGCTCATTGGTATATTTAGCTAGTAGAACTTGATATATCGACATTAACAGTGAGAATAAACTGCTATTTTGATTAATACTCAATCGCTTAAGTTGCTTGGTCATGCCGCTGTCGATAGTGAAGTCTAATTGAGCACCACGAAAATGTTTTTGCTGTGGGCGGGGGAAATCAGTCGGCAGTTCCAGTATCGGAGTGGAATGTGCAAATAGGTTTAACCAATAGTTTTTTTGAGCTATTTGTTTTTCCTGTTGTTGCTCCAATGTTTGCCAGTGACAAAAATCCTGGTATTGGATCGCCAGAGGTGCAGGCTTATATTCTCCTCCAGTTGCTAGTATTTGATAGGCTGACATGAGTTCCTGACCAAAGAGTCCCATAGACCAAGCATCAAAAATCAGATGGTGGAAGCAAAAATAGAAATAATGATTTTGCTTATCTAGCATAAAGAGCTTTAAGCGAAATAATGGCGCTTCAGCCAAGTTAAAAGCCTGCTGACTGTCGCTGAGCATTATTGTTCTAGCCTGCTTTGCTGCGTCGGGACAAGTAGATAAGTCAATAATGTCGAGTGGGTAATGAAAATCTCCCTTAATGCGCTGTCTAGGGATGCCATTTTCTTCTTCATCAATGACGACACGTAAATTATCGTGGCGACTGATTAAAGCATCAATGGCTTGATTAAATGCCTGGCGATTTAAATCACCTGTTAATTGGCAGGCACCGGGAATCGTAAAATGCCCAGGCTGATCCGCTAGTGTCTCACTGAGCCAGAGACTTTGTTGCTGCCTGCTCAGGGGGTAATAGTGTTGTTTGGGCGCCAATGTGATGGCTTGATAATCTACACTGGTTAATACTGGAAGCTTATCAATATGATCGGCAAGCGCTGAAATTGTGTCATGCTGGTAAAAATCCTGAATAGAGATCTCGATATTTAGTTGACGATACATTTCACCCAGTACTTTCATGACAGTTAATGAAGTGCCCCCTAAATCAAAGAAATGATGAGACTTACTGAGGTTAGCCGCCCCAAGGCTGGTGCGCCAAATCTCACTGAGTATTAACTCGGTAGGGCTTAGGTCTTGTTCTTCTTTAATGTTAAAGTCATTGAAATACGTTGCTGGATTGGGTAGTGCTTTTTTATCGACTTTGCCGTTGAGCATTAAAGGGAAGCTGTTTAATTTTATCATCATGTTAGGAATGAGATTGGCACTGAGTTTGTCAGCGAGTAAGCTTTTGATCTCAGTGATAGAAATATCTTGATGGCAAGTGTAGTAGCATACTAGTTTGCTAGATTGATCTTCATCTTTGTAGAGATTAATAAAACACTGATCGATTTCGGGTAAGTTATGGATGTGACCTTCAATGTCATTAAGCTCAACACGTATCCCGTTGAGTTTAACCTGGCGATCGAGGCGGCCGAGGACTTCGACGCTGTGGTTTTCTAGGTATCTGCCTAAATCACCCGTTTTATAAATAATATCTTCATTATCTGGGTTGAGTGGATTTTGAATAAAGCTTAAATCTGTCAATGGTTGATCATTAAGGTAACCTTTGCTGCGAAAAGGGGTTTTAATATAAATCTCACCGATATCACCTACTCTACATAAGGTATTATTGGCGATGATCAACACTGCTGTATTAGCAATAGGGTTCCCGATGGGGATCATTTGGTTTGCTTGTTCAACTGGGCCTTTAAGGCGATAGAACAATTTAGCTAAGGTCGTTTCGGAAGGACCATAAAGATTGACTAATTCGATATCGTTGCCAACCAATGTTATCCAGCGGTTAACATCTCGACCAAATAGAGGCTCGCCTGCTAGCAATATATGCTTTAAATGGTTTAATTTTTGTTTATTGTATTCCTGAGTATTGTTATCAGCTTCAAGCTCTGTCATTAACAAGCGAAAAATAGAAGGAACGCAATGGATTAAATTGATATGGCTATTACTAATCCACAGCAACAGGCGTCTGGCATCAAATTGCACTTCAGGCTCAGGAATGCAGCAAACCCCACCGCTTAGCAGTGGCACAAAAATATCTCGTAAGCTGACATCAAACGTAATGGGAGCTAGTTGAGCAATCCGTAGGTGGCTCGATAACGCAAACTCTTTCATTTCCCAATGAATAAAGTGACTGAGGCTTTTATGGCAACCGACGATGGCCTTGGGATCTCCTGTGGTACCAGAGGTAAACATAATATAGTTACTGTCCTCAGGGGTCGCAGACATTCGTGGATCAGTATCTGGGTATGGTTTGTGTAGTAATGCGCCTGAGTCTAGGTGAGTCAATTCAAGTTCACCGGTATTACCGTAGTTAAATATCTTGATAGTTATGTGTTGCAAATCTAGTGCGGCGAGTGTTTTCTTCAGCGAAAGCGCCAACTCCTTAGTGGTCATTATTAGGCTAGGTTGTGCCTTGCGTAAAATATCACCAAGGCGTGCATCAGGCTGCTCTTGGGATAAGGGTAAAAAGGCTTGATCGCTTTTGAGAACAGCTAATACCCCTAAAATGTATTCAATACTTTTGGGTAAGAACAAGCCAACGGGTTTGCCTATTTGATGGGTAGTATCACTAATGTGATAAGCTAGATTATTGGCATAAGTGTTGAGTTGTTGATAACTTATCTGGCGCTGACTTTCAGCAATGGCGGTTTCATTTGGAAATAAACTTGCCGTTTCAGCGAATTTTTTGTGAACAAAATACTTAGTCATGATTACCTACCTGAAATAAAAATATGATGGACTGAAAATATTGGCCACTACACTGCTTATGACTCAACAAACTCGCGAAGTAAGATACCTGTGGTAATAACCACCATTAAAAAGTCAGTTTCGAAAGTTTGATTGATGTCATGCCCCCCCCTGATGGCACTATTAGTCAGTCTTTCTACGGTATCGGGATTAAAAATCCCTTGGCGAGTAATGGTGGCTCTACTGAGCATGTCCATAATCCATTCGGGTTTATTTTGCAGAAGAAAAGGGCTACCAGGGGCCACAAAAGAAAATTTCTTGCGTCGTATAATGGATTCTGGCACCGTTTTGGTTGCGAGTTGTTTGAGCAGGTATTTTTCATTGCCGTTTTTTAGCATCAACTCTGGTGGTATCGTGCGTACAAAATTAATTAAATCAATATCAAGAAATGGATATCTGGCTTCCACCGAATTAGCAAATGTGACTCTGTCGCCATGATCGGCTAATAAGTGATCGGCGATACGTAGTTTAAAATCAACATAAGAGCGCTGATGAGTGGGATGACGATTGGCTATCCGTGCAGGGTTAATTATGGGCTGGGAAGTACAGTGTTGCCCAAGCAAAGCGGCGTTGGTATCAGCCGAATAAAGTGAGCTCTTGAGAGTATGAAACTCGTGATAGTCCTTTTCGTAGAAAAAGTGTTCATCTCCCCATAGCGTTTTTCTGGCTTGTTGTTCCAGCATAAACTCAAGGTCAAAGGATTCTTCTTGTCCGCGTGATTGCTGGGCCAGACGATAACCCACATATCCCGCAAACAGTTCGTCAGCACCTTCACCAGTTAATACAGCTTTTATTCCTTGTTGTTGAACCATCTGTGATAACGCTAGCGAGCAGGTATTATAGGACTCTTTTAAGGGGGATTCGGCTGCGATAACAGCCTGAGTCAAGCGTTGGTTAATTTGCTCATAATCAAAAATCTGTTCATGATGGTTTGAATGTATTTGGTTAACCACTTGTTGTTGATATTGGCGTTCGTCAATATCCGCACGGCCAAAACCAATGGCGAATGAGTTGAATACTTGCTGGGGGTCCATATCGTGGGCCAGTGTGGCGATAAGTGATGAGTCTAGGCCACCACTCAAATAAAAACCCACAGGAACATCAGCATGCAAACGTGTTTTTATTGCCTGACGTAGTAAATAATCCAGTTTTTCAACGTAATATGCATCTGTGTGAGGTTGGATATTAGGGTTATGCTCAGGGTAATCAAGATCCCAATATTGCTCAATCTGCATACCTTGCTTATCTACTGTCATGACATGACCGGGCGGCAAGCATTTAACGTCATTAAAAATGGTTCTTGGGCTAACCATACCTGGAAAGGTGACAATTTGATCTAGGCTGATTAAATCAATGCTACGACTGACGTCAACACTGTTTAAAAGGGTTTTTATTTCAGAACCAAATAACAATGTATTATCTTTATAATGATAATAAAGTGGAGCAATACCAACATGATCTCTGGCTAGGATAAGTTTTTGCTGCTTAACGTCGTGTAAAGCAATAGCAAACTGGCCGTTAAGTCTGTTAAGAAAATTGATGCCATATTCTTCATATAAGTGCGGTATCACCTCGCAATCCATTTGCGAGCGAAAGCGATGCCCGCGTTTAATTAAATCATTTCTAAGTTCCTGATAATTAAAAATCTCACCATTGACGACACAAGCAATACTTTCATCCTCGTTAAAAATAGGTTGGTTACCCAGCTTCAAATCAAGAAAAGACAAACGTCTGAAACCAAAGCAGGCTTGCTCGCTGGCATACAACCCCAGATCGTCAGGTCCTCTATGAACAATGCTTTGAGTCATTCTTTTTAATAGTTCAATATCAGCATGTTGGCCGGCTTGAACATCTTGCATAAAAACCCCTGTAATCCCGCACATATTTCTTCCTTAAAATTCTTCGTCTATGGCGAGAGCGGCATCTAAAAATTCAGCTTGGGCTTGTTGTTCTCTTGTACTGAGCAAGCTTTGTTTTAATTCTCTGATTGTGCGCTGAGGCTGTTCCAATATTTGTGAAATTAACTGGATCAACTGATCCTTCATGGTCGTGATGCCGGCTTCATCTAGCAGCTGATTGTTATATTCGATCACCAGTTCGAGGGCGTCACCCTTGACCAGCATAATATTCAGATCTGCTCGGCTGGTGGTGGCCGTTTCGAGGATCTTGTTAAAGCGCAATCCATCTAATTGGTAATGTGAGTAACTTTCATATTCCATCACATTTAGGATGATGCGATAAAAATCGCCAATCGTTCCTTCTATTAGATCAAGCTCTTCTAGTACTTGCTCAACGGGATAGAGCTGGTGTTGCATTATGTTGTGCAATTGAGTCTTTGTGGTATTAAGCAAGTCAGCGAAACTGAGCTCGGGGGTTAGCGCTTGTCTCAATAAAAAGGTGTTTAAGTAAAATCCGACTTGTGACTGTAACTGTGGCAATTGGCGATCTGCGATGGGTGTGGCGTAAATAATCTCATCAGTGGCACAATAATGACTGAGTAGTACACTGGTTGCCGAAGCAAAGAAGGTGTAGAGACTGATACTATTATGTCGGCAGTAGTCTTGCATTGCACTGGCTAGAGCTTCATCTAGGATGCTCCGGTACCAATGTCCGCTATACCGTTCAGTGTTGCTGGCATTAGGTAATAACATGGGGTGATTGACCCCTGCCAGTTGTGTTTGCCAGAAGGCTTTATCGTTCAGTGCTTGAGCTGTGTTAAGCACCTTGTTGTGCCAAGCTGCATAATCTTTATATTGAATGACTAAAGGCTGAAGAGTCGGTGCTTGCTGCCGACGATAGCAAGTATAGAGTTCGGATAATTCTTTTAAAATAATGCTGTTTGACCAGCCATCACAAATAATATGATGGGCATTAAACATTAATACTTGGGCTGGTTTTTCAGTGCTTAGTTTAACTACAGTGATCTGAAATAGAGCATCAGTTTCTAAGTTAAAATGATGTTGTGCTAACTCCAAATACAGTTGGTTAAGTGCAGGGGAGTTAATGGTGATTGCTGCGGGTTCGAGCAAGGTTAATGGCAGTTCGATAGCTGAATGTATGTGTTGTTTAGGTTCACCTTGGGTAAAAATAAAATTAGTACGTAACGATTCATGTCGACAGATCAACTGAGAAAAGGCTTGTTTGAAGGATGGGATGCAGAGTTCACCTTCAAGTAAAAATGCGGCATGGACATTATAGGCAACACTTTGTTCTTTGACCTGAGAGACTAACCACAACCTTTTTTGTGCACTCGATAAGGCATAGAACGCTTGCGGCTTTATGGGTGAAATCTCAATCAATGATTGCTCATTGGTCGTCAGCCATAAATCGAGGGCGGCGATATTTGGGTGTGCAAATATTTCATTGATGGATACTGGAGTTGAAAACTTCTGTGATAGCGCAGCACTAATGAGCATGGCTTTGAGGCTATGCCCCCCGAGCGCAAAGAAGTCATCGGTTAAGCCCATCGATGGTATTTGTAAATGTTGTTGCCAAACATCAAAAATGACTTGCTGAGATGCGGATAATTTATCTGTTGTAGTCGTGATGCTGATGGGTGTTTTCTCGTGGCTGTTAAGCAGTTTGTTTATGTCGAGTTTACCGTTGGCATTCGTTGGAAAATGCACGACTTCAAGATAATGGCTGGGACATGTATAGGCGGGTAAATGCTCGGACATGAACTTTCTGAGATCTGTCACTGTCACAGGTTCACTGCTTTGGTAGTAGGCAACTAATTCATTACCACTCTTATTTTGTTTGTTGATCACTGCCGCGCGTTGTACTTTGGGGTGTTGCTCAAGTACATTGATGACCTCTCCAAGCTCTACCCTGTATCCCCTGATTTTTACCTGATCATCAAAGCGGCCATGAATGTGTACCTCATGATTAATAATAACGCCGCAATCTCCTGTTTTATAGACACGTTTGTCTGGTGAGAGGGGCAGAGTGATAAATTTAGCTTGCTCAAGAACATCATGGTTTAAGTAACCCTGAGCTAGGCAATCTCCTTCAATACAAATTTCACCTTGTTCACCATCGGCTACCACAGTATTGTTGTGATCGAGTATATAAACCTTACAGTTAGCTATGGGCTGACCAATACTCATGTTGTGACGGTATTGCTCAAACGTTGCGGCATTAAACTCACGTGTGATGCAACCGATAGTGGCTTCTGTCGGACCATAATGATTAACAAATACGGTTTCTTTGAAGCATTGCAAGTAATTGGCGACATCATCAGCTCTGAGCTTTTCACCGCCGAGTATCATTAATCGAAGTGTTAACCCTAGTGCGGGGGTGAAGTCATGGTGATTGACCAAGACTTGAAACAATGAAGGGGTCATTTTGATAAAAGTCAGGTGTTGCTGCGCAATATAATGCAGTACGAAGCGAATATCCTGCCGAGCCCCCTTATCGAGTAGATGCAAAGAGGCGCCAGACAGTAAGCAACCCCACATAGAGGTATAGCCTAAGTCAAAAGCATATGAAGACAGTAAAACACTACTATCCATATGGTTTATAGCGTATTTTCCAGTAAGCCAGCGACAATAGTTCATCAGTGAGCTATGCCTTATTTTAACGCCCTTGGGTCGGCCAGTGGTACCTGAGGTATAAATAATATAGGCCAACGTATCAGCTGTTATTGCCGTTACAAGTGGCTGCTGACTGAATACGGCGTAATCTACTCGGTTTAGATCGCAGCGTGAATAAAAGTCTTGCTGATAGAGATGGGATTCAGTGAGTAGCACTTTAGCCGCGCTATCTTTAAGGATGTAATTAACCTTTTCCCTTGGAGCATCAGGATCAATGGGGATATAACAGCAACCGAGTTTTAATACCGCAATTAACGCTGAGATCAGAAAATCACCTGACTCAACTTGAACGGCAATGCGCTCTTTGGGGCAAATATTATATTGCTCTTTAAGCATATGGGCCAATTGGTTGCTTTTCTGGTCTAGCTGCTTATAGCTGATTGTCTTATCTTGATATTTTACCGCAACATGGTTGGGGTAAAGTTTTGCTACAGCATTGAAACGCTCAATTAAGTGAGCGCTTTCAGACCAATCAAGCTGCTGTTCAGCTTCGAGTTCAGCAGGAATATCTACGGGGATTGGCAGAATATGCTCAAGTTTTTGCTTGGGTGATTGTAATACGTTGTCCAGTAACAACAGGGTTAAGTCTCCCCAACTGGCAATGGTCGCTAAATTAAACAGATTTTGATTGTAATGAAAATTAATACTCAGTTGTTGTTGCTGTACGATAACCTCAAAGGAAAAGTCATAAACACTCCCTTTTTGAGCTAATGTTTGTGGGATAAATTCAAGCTCAGGGATGGCCAGCACTCGATCGTCTGCTTGTTCAAACACAAAACTGACATCAAATAATGGATTACGGCTTCTATCACGGCGCATGCCTGATTGTTCAAAGTGTTGTGCAACTAGCTGATCAAAAGGATATTCTTGATGGGCATACACTCCTAGACAATTTTCTTTGACACTGTGTACTAAACCTTCAAAGGTATGGTGGTTGTCGAGGTGATGTTTGTACACCACGGTATTGGTCAGCATACCCACTATGTGATTAAAGCCTTTGGGTTGACGCAATGCTACCGGAGCACCAATGATAGTTTCATTATTGCCCGTAAGTCTGCTGAGCAGTAGGTGGCAACCGCTCAGCAGTAACATATATAGAGACACATTTAATTGTTTAGCCAGCGCGGTTAATTGCGCCGTTTTTGCTGGTGATAAAGAAAATGAGTGGGTATGACCGTTGAAGGTTTGCTGTGTGGGTCGTTGATGATCCAGTGGTAACTGTGTGGTCTGTTGATAATTGGCAAAGTTATTTTGCCAATACTGTCGGTCTAACTGGAATTTAGTTGAGGTCAAATAGTCCGTTTCCCAGTTGACAAAATCTTCAAACTGACTTGGAGTCGCTAGCGTCGTATCGCCATTGTTGCTGTAAGCACTGATAAACTCTTGAAACAGAATGTTTGCGGAATAACCATCGGCTGCAATATGGTGGATATCCAGCATAAAGACATGTTCATTGGGCGCTAGGTTGACTAATTTAGCCCTTAGCATGGCGTCATTTTTTAGATCAAAAGGCCTGAAAAAATTGGCACTAGACTGGGCTAAGGTTTCTGCTGTTGCCTGTTCAAGGCGGGGAGGGAGCTCAGGGTGAACCACGCGGATAAACTCACCCTCTAACAGCTCAAAGGTTGTCCTAAGACTCTGATGACGCTGAGATAATAATGTTAACGCCTGTTGTGCCCTGTTAGCATCAATGGGGCCATTAATTTTTGCAATATACGATAGGTGATAAGCTTGCTCTGCTCCTTTAAGGCTATTGAGTGTAAACAGACGTTTTTGTGCAGAGCTCATTAAAGAGTGCTGCTGACTGGATTTACGCAGCGACTCCTTCGGGGGTAAGGGCGAAGTTGTGGTGGTAAAGGTAAATCCACCCTGTCTAAGTTCGTTAATACTATCGATGACGGCAGTGATAATATTGTCGATATCTACTCGAGTGTGGCAAGTGGACATAAAACAGATCCGACGCTCCCAAGTGTAAATGCCTTTGGTCATCATCAGGTAAAAGAATAGATCCATTTCAATGGGTTGCAACGCCAGTGCATAGCGCCCAAAAGATTCAAAGCGGAATATGGGGCCACAGCACTTGACTTCAATTGGCACTTGGTTTGCAGCAAAATAATCATTAAGTCGAGTCACCAGTGACAATGTAAGGGCATTAGTTTGCTGGTATAAAAGCGCTCCCTTAGCTTTTATTTCTAATAGTACTGATTTTGCAGCTGCCAATGCCATTGGATGATTTGCAAAAGTTCCTGCGATAAAAGTCGCGGTAGTTTGAGGAATTGAATCGTCCTGATACTGCCAGAGCCCCCCATCGATCACATCCATAAAACGTCGTTTTCCGGCGACAATACCTATGGGTAAGCCGCCGCCAATGATTTTTCCGTAGGTGACTAAGTCGGCTTGAATATCAAAAAATGCCTGGGCGCCACCGGATTGAAGTCTAAACCCAGTAATTATCTCATCGAAAATAAGCACGGTATCCGATGCTGTAGTTAGGGCTCTGAGCTGTGCTAGAAACGTCTTGGGTTGCAGCGCTGGATTGCGACTCTGTACCGGCTCGACCAAAACGGCAGCGAGTTCGGTTCCCAACTGCTCAATGATTTCCAGTGCTTTGGGATCCCCATAAGTGAGAACTATCGTATCCTGCACTGAGCCCAGAGTTATTCCTGGGGTGGTTGGATAGCTGCCTTGTTCATCATTTTCTGCCAGAATGGCATCATAAATACCGTGATAGGAACCAGAAAATTTGACTATCTTAGTCCGACCAGTCTGGGTTCTGGCGATACGCAGTGCTAGCATTACAGCTTCTGACCCAGTGTTACAATAGGATACGCGGTCAACACCGGTTATTTCTTTGAGCAGCTGGGTGACTTCGCCTAATAATGATGAATGCGGGCTCAATACAAAGCCTTTGTCCATTTGCTGTTTGACCGCATCGATAACAAATTGTGGTTTGTGACCAAAGAAATGGACACCATAACCGATGGCCAAATCAATATACTTGTTATTATCAATATCCCATAAATAGGCTCCCTTGGCTTCATTTGACACAAGGGGATAAAGAATTTCTTTGAGTGTTTTACGAAAATTAAGACTTGTCAGATAATGAGCAAAATCACCTTTGTGAGTCTGACTAAAGGCCTTGGACTTTGCGGTTTTGATGCAATATGCGCTAATTAACTGGTTAACGAAGGCTTGCTGTGTATCTGAGAGGTTATCCTCACTAAATTTAGTTAACCTGAAATTGGTTTCAGGATAAGCCGTCCTTGGTGACGGCGGTATTGCTTTGGATGGCTCTGAATTTGTAATGTTATCCTTGCCGAGATAATTCAGTTGCGCTTGGCATATCGCCTGTACGGTTTGAAGCTGCTGGCCCAATAAATTCGCAATGTCATCATTTGAGGTGACTGGATTCGATAATGAGACTTGCTGTGGTTCATCTGGTTGCGGTTGTTGATTGTTAAATGGTTCTGGTTGCAGGGTGATCCGTTCAGACAAATAGTGGTGCAGCTTTTCTCCACTGCTGCATTGGTCATAAAAATAGGCCAAAGGAATGTCAATGCTAAACTCTTCAAAAACCTCATTTTTTAATCTGGCTAGCATGAGGGAGTCTAGTCCTAAATTGAGAAAGTTCAGATGTTGTTTTTGCTGGTCGAGTTTGATGCCTGAAATACCTTCAATCAATCGAGCTAGAGAATTTATGATCCCCACAGAAGGTAATGATATCGGTTTCAGAGGTTGGGTATTTTCCCGTGACGTTGTAGGTTGCGTCGAGGTGCTCTCTAGGGCATCAGCATGTATCGGGAACGTTGTTTTCTCAAATCCATAATAGGGAAGATCAATAATTTTGCCTAATGGATGAGACTCCATGGCCTTCCAGTTCACAGGATAATGATGGACATATAAATCAGCTAAAGTCTGATAAAAAGTATCCAGTGATGGCTTAAGCGCTCCCCGTTGGCTGGCAAGATTAAGCAAGTCTGAGTGTGATTTTAAGGTTTTCGCGGCGAAAGCAGATAGCGTTGCAGTGCCTCCTATTTCGACAAAAGCATGACAGCCATGTTTGGATAGGGTGTCGAGTCCGGCACTAAAAGTGATGGTATCGCAAATATGAGTGAGCCAATAATCTTTATGAGTGATTTCACTGTGTTTACCCGGAGTCGTCAGAAAGCCAGTCAAATCACTGACGATCGGTAATTTCGGAGGATGCAGTGTCACTTCATCGAGAATGTGACTAAAAGGCTCTAGTACGGATTGCATTAAGGGTGAATGGAAGGCGTGAGAGACCTTCAATTCTCGATAAGGAAGCCCCAAGTCTATCATTGCCTCAATGATAAGATTGATCTCTGCGATACTGCCACTCAAAGTTACATCAACAGGGCTATTAATTGCTGCAATCGCAACGCTATTACCTTGTTTTGTGACTAGGTCCTGAATAATCGAAATTGGCGCGGCAACAGCGACCATGGCGCCCTGGAGTTTGACCTTGCTCATTAATAGCGCCCGATTAGCGACTAAATGAACTGCGTCTGTGAGGGTTAATACCCCAGCAGCTAAGGCTGCGGTATATTGTCCTATGCTGTGTCCTAATACGAACTGGGGTTTAATGCCGAAATTTTCGAATAATTTTATCAGGGCATAACCTATAGAAAAAATGATAGGTTGTGCATATAAAGTATTATCAATTAATTCAGATCCGTCTTGATATAATACGTCTTCAATAGACTTATTGAGGTAAGGGGAAAATAACTGGGCACATTCAGCTAAGGCTATATTGAAAACCGAAAAATGTTGATGAAGCGCTTTCGCCATATTGAAGTATTGCGATCCCTGTCCTGTAAAAATAAAAGCGATATTTCCTGGGTTTTCTGTTGGCACAGAGTGGTAAGTGTCATGGATTAATTGCGCTAAAAGTGATGCTTTATCCCTACCTACTACCGCCAAGCGGTAGGGGTAATCTTGCTGGTTACGCTGGCTGACCGTCGTAATATCCTGAGCGCTATGCTGGCTATGGTTTAAAAAATCGATATATTGATTTTTACAATGATGTAAACTCGTTAGAGTTTTGGCTGTTAGTATCAATATTCCGGCTTTATCATCTTCAATATCAATCGCTTCAGATATAGGATTGTTTTGTAGAATAAGATGTGAGTTGGTACCCGACAGACCAAAAGAGCTGATACCACAAGTTATTTTTTGGGTATTGTCCAGAGTGTGGTGCTCACTTAATGGCTTAAGGGGGATTTTGTCCCAGGGCACCAGCCGATTATATTGGTTTAGATGTAAGTTTTTCGGAACAATGCCGTGCTCCATAGACAAGATAAGTTTAATTACTCCAGCGATACCCGCAACCGCTTCCAAGTGGCCAATATTGGATTTTATAGATCCTACGGGCAAGGGATTGTTAGCGGCACGCTGTTCAAAAATGTTGCTTAAGGCATTAAGCTCCTGAGGATCGCCGAGCTTAGTGCCAGTTCCATGGGCCTCAAGATAGTGAATATCATGAATACCCACCTTTGCTTGAGCCATGGCATCACAGATAACTTGCTGTTGTGCTAATCCATTAGGTACTGTCAGACCACTGCTTTTTCCGTCGTGATTGACTGAAGATCCAGCAATAATCGCGCGAATAGAATCGCCATCTCGCTGTGCATCCGATAGACGTTTAAGCACTAGCATTGCGCAACCTTCACCACGGCCGTAACCATTGGCACTGTCATCGAAAACTTTACATTTTCCATCATCAGAAAGTGCATTAACCCTACTAAGGCTAATATAACCTTGTGGCGTTAGTATTAAATTAACGCCACCAACCAGTGCCTGATCAGCTTTCCCTGTTAGTAAGCTGGTACAGGCAAGATCGACAGCCACTAAAGATGAGGAGCAAGCTGTATCTAAGGTAAGGCAGGGGCCCGTTAATCCATAATAATAAGAAATACGACCTGAAGCGATACTGGCGATGTTGCCGGTTAAGCTATGTTCTTTTAACGTTGAACTGCGATTTTGTTCGAAGGACTGATGAGCAAAATCACTGTTTGCCATAGCAATGTAAACTGCAGTTTTTGAACCATTAAGGCTTTCATTTCTAATACCAGCATTATCAATGGCATGCTGACTAACGGTGAGCAGTAAACGTTGCTGAGGGTCCATTACTTTGGCCTCAACGGGTGTGATACCGAAAAAACTGGCATCAAACTCATTAACCTGATCAAGAAAATAACCTTTTTGGGTTTTTATACTTCCAGGGGTATTTGCTTGATCATAATATGATTTATTGCACCAGCGGTCGCTGGGTATCTCTGAACAAAGGTCTTTACCTTCATAGAGATTATTATAAAAAGTTTCGTTTGATTGCTGACTTCCTGGGAATTGACCTGCAAAACCGATAATTGCAATGGCCTCTTTTTCTTGGCGGATTGATTTGGTATCTGGAAGTTGCAAGTTTTCGGGTGGCTTCGTTTGAGCTTTGACTTGTTCTAATAGAAAGTTTTCGAGTTGTGTGAAGGTTGGGTAATCGAAGAAGCTTGATACAGGTATCTCGATGGCTAATGTCTCTTGCAGTACGGCATGAAACTCAACCACTTTTAGCGAATTAACACCATGATCTGCTAATTTATCATGATAATTTGTTACCTGATAACCGAGTAATTTTGTTAGTGTTGTGTGTAAATAATAGTGGAGTGTTTCGTCACTCATTGGTGGCAATTGTGTATTTGACTGGGTTTGTTGCAGTTGTTTTATCTCATTAAGTATGGGCTGATAATCACCATTAATGAAATTTTGCTGAAGTTGGAAGCGCTGAACCTTGCCACTAGTGGTTTTTGGTATATCGTTAATGGGTACCAAGGCATGAATACTCAGGCCCATACTGGTTTGTAGATAACGTCTAAGCTTGTCGGCTACGTTTGTAAACTCATCAAGATTTTGTTTATAACGTATAAATATAACCAGTTGTTCTATATTGTTTTTATTTAAGCAAACGCTGCAGGCAACAATATTACGCAATTGTATTTCAGGTATGCGAGCACACATTTGTTCAATGTCATGGGCATAAATATTTTGGCCATTGATAATAATCAAATCTTTGGCGCGACCCGTGATGGTTAGCTGCTGGTTGTTGATAAAGCCTAAATCACCAGTGTTAAGCCAGCCATCTGGGTGTAGTACTCTGCGTGTTTCCTCCTGGTTATGAAAATAGCCGGAGGTAACATTTGCTCCTTTTATGTGGATTAACCCTATGTGGTTGTCAGGTATATCCTTGCCAGTAGCATCGGCAATTTTGATCGCGCATTCATCAATCGCAGTGCCTACCTCAATAAAGGTAATGGCATCAGGGTTATCAGGCATCACATGAACAATTTCTTGTTGAAAATTAAGCTTAGTGCGATCAAGGTAGTGCGCTTTTATTGGGGCGCCTGGTTTCGGGACCGAGACTGCAACACTGGCTTCTGCAAGCCCGTATACTGGATACATGCTGTTGTGAGCTAATCCATAAGGGGCCATAGTGGCAAGAAATTGCTCAGCTAAGGTGAGAGAAATAGGTTCGGCACCGTTAAGTATGATCCTGACCCTTGATAGATCCCAGTCCGGTTGACGCTTTTTCATTGACAGTAATAGTACGTTTAAACCGTAATTAGGAGTAAATAATATAGTGCCTTGATGCTGTGATGTTTTATCCAGCCATAATAAAGGTCTTCTGATAAATGTGCGGGTATCAATCAGCACTTGTTTGATGGCCAGTAAGGTCGCGGTTAAATGAACCGCAATCAGTCCCATGTCATGGGTTAATGGCATCCAGCTGATCATGACATCGTTGATTGTTGTCTCTGAACAGTTTGCAAGAGCTTTGATATTGGCTACCAAATTCTTGTGGGTTAATACCACACCTTTAGGTTGACCAGTAGAGCCTGAGGAGAATTGAATAAAAGCGGTATCATCGGGGTTGACATCGCAGATAAGGCTAGCAAGATTTTTATCGGAATTCGAAGGTAGCAAAGACAGATCAAGTGCTTTATCTCTTATTTTAGCAAAGTCGCTTTGTGAGCCTGTACGCTGAGAATATTTTTCAAGATTTTCCAATAATATGGGAGAGTCAAAACACAAGGTGGGATTATTAAGAAGTGCCCATACGGAAAACACTTTTTTTAAACTGTCATCTTTGGTGCCAACAGAAATTGGCACAGGGATTATCCCCCCCAGAATACACGCCCAAAAGGTTGTCGTAAAATGTTGAAGGCCTTCTAACTGGAAAACTAACTGATCCCCTTTTCGTAAACCTAGATGATTAAGGTGTGATAATAATTGCAATGACTGGCTATAGAGTTGTCGGTAATCAGAAGTGACTTCATCACTACTATTGTTGCAGTATATTAATTGCTGTTTGCTACTCTTATGGGCAAGCAGGGTATCGACTAAAGTCGTAATTTTATTAAGTGAGGCCTTACCGTTCTTGTTAGTCAAGATTAATATCCTATATTATTTAACTGAGCTGATAACTGATAACTGATAGATAAAGGGTCATGATTCACATAGATTACAATTTAAATATTTCAATTTTAATTTTTGATAATTTAGAGACCTAGAACCTCAGGGCTAGCGCATGAACGTTTTTCAACCTAAATGCGTGCAAATAACAATCATACCAAGTGCAGTCAATAACCAATTTCATGGTTGTAATATGAAGTATTGGACATACATGCCACCTTGTATAAAAAACACCCTCTCATGCGGTAGTCTTGCCTAGAGCCTTTATCATCTGGCCCTCAGTAGAATGAAAACCCACATCGTCATACATCAAATAGCGGTTGAATTCTGCAGAAACATGCTCTTCGAGCACATGTAACGCAACACCTTCGTATCCTATTATTAAATGCTGTATAAATACGTCCTCCCTCCGTATGAAACGCAGCTTAATATTAAGCAAAGAGTGACAATTATCTTGAAAAACACCGAACGTGCTGATGGTGAGATCTAATGCTTAGATCTCAAGGATAGCCGACACACTTTGGTATAGATAAGAGAGTCAGTTGCTTATAAGCTTCATGTTCTTACACAATCCACCAAGGTATCCAATGGGCAACCAGTATAGTAAACTGACAATAAAAGAAAGATACCAGATTTAAGCGTTTTGTAAACTAGGGTTTTCAGCAGGGAAAATGGCCACTGAGCTTGGACGCAGTAATAAAACGATTTCTCGAGAGTTAGCACTATGTCCTGACGATAAATATTGTGCCGAGATGTCTCATCAACAAGTCCATTTGAGACGTCGAGATGCGGCCAAATACCATAAATGTTCCGCTATCCTAAAAGAGGTTATCCGGCCTTTACTTGTACTTGGATTAAGCCCCGAGCAGATAGCTGGACGGATGAACATTGAAACTGTGTCTAACTATCTGTCTTGTAATACAATTTACACGCTTGTGAAAAGAGAGCAATGGCAGCACTTACTGGCGATAAAAGGTAAAGCTTACAAAAAACGTCAAGGCGTTGAAGCTGGGGCTAAGCTTATCCCTGGGCGGGTAGACATCAGCGAGCGGCCATCAAGTGTCGACGACAAAATAGAGCTAGGCCACTGGGAAGGCGATACGGTTTATGGGCAAGATGGTTATCTGGTGACATTAGTTGAGCGGGTGTCGAAATTACTGCTTACCTGCCTTGTTAAAAACAAGTCTAAAAAAGACGTGACAGCTGCCATTATTAGGCTTCTTAGGCCGTTTAAAGGACAGTGTAAGACGATAACCTTCGATAATGGCGGCGAGTTTGCAGGCCACAATAACGTTAAAAAAGCCCTTGGGTGTGACATCTATTTTGCTAAGCCTTACCACTCGTGGCAACGAGGATTGAATGAAAATACCAATGGGTTATTACGGCGATTTTTCCCTAAATGGAATGGCGATTGGTTCATTGGCAGACAAAGAGATAAAACAAGCTGAGTTTTTGATTAACATCCGCCCGAGAAAGGCATTAAACTACCGAAGTCCGTATGAGTTTTTGACGGGCAAGCGTGTGTCACTTATTGCTGAGATCTAGGATGTTCTAGTTCACTAAGAGAAACTCGTTTAGGATGAACATTCTGGCAAGGAAGGAATAAAGCCGAGATCGTTAGGTGTTGAGCCTGAGTCGATAAGTAAACGGAGGGAGAGCAAAGAGTGTAGGATGTCATAGCAATAGCTTTATTATTTAGCGGTATAGTAGTATATAAAATAGTCCACCCTATGATTTCTATTTGTGCTAGAAGCGTTTCATTTTATGCCCGAGAGCGGGCTTGACTTATTATAATTACGTAATAACGAGGGTAATCCCCCCACAAAACCAGCTCATTTTTAAGTAGAATTTTCTCGTAGTCTTTGAGGAGCTTCTACATGAAAGCAGCACGTTATTCTGACAGTCAGATTATTGCGATTTTAAAGCAGGCCGAAGCCGGTTCGACCGTTCCTGACCTGTGCCGCGAGCACGGCATGAGCGCCGCATCATTCTATAAGTGGCGCGCTAAGTTTGGCGGCATGGACGTTTCCATGATGACGCGCATGAAAGAGCTGGAAGATGAGAATAAGCGTCTTAAAAAGATGTATATCGAAGCCCAAATGCAGGCGGACATCATCAAGGAGGCCATGTCAGAAATTCTCTGAAACATCTCAGCGCCGCGAGATGGCTCACTGGGCCGTTGAAAGCAAGGCCGTTTCTATTCGCGTGGCTTGCGCCAGTTTTGCAATTAGCACGACTTGCTATTGCTATATTCGTAAGCTGGATGCCGAAAACGCCAAAATCGCCGATTCTCTAGTTCAGCTCACAGAGGAACACAAAAGCTGGGGCTTCGGCCTCTGCTTTTTACATCTGCGCAACGT